>JAFZPK010000022.1 GCA_017552515.1 Deltaproteobacteria bacterium
CACCAGATGACGGATCAGTACGCCGGATTGCAAGATGTCATTTTCCAGCCGAAAAGGCCCAGTCTGGCGAAACATCTCCCGGATGGCCGCCATCGCAACTTCGGGATAGTCACGCGCTCCCGAATACTTTTCGGCTACTTCCGGCAGCGCATACTTGAAATCCGGCAAAAAGACGTTCACCTTCCCCTCCAGCTGCCGCAATATTTCCACCTTCTCGTAACCGCCGCAGTTCCAGACAACCGGCACATCCCAGCGTTTTTCGCCCAGCGCTTCGAGAATCATGGGTGTAAAGGGCGTGGGCGTCACCAGATCAAGGCAGGAGGCACCCGAAGCCACCAGTTCTTCAAAAATGGCGCGCAGCCGCGCAACGCTTACGGTCTTGCCGAAACCGTCATGGGAGATCTGCATGTTCTGGCAGAAACGGCAGCGCAGATTGCAGCCGGAAAAGAAAACCGCGCCTGCTCCTTTCGCTCCGGAAAGGCAGGGTTCCTCCCACTCGTGCAACATGACTTTGGCCAGCACCGGGGCAAACGGCATCCGGCACAAACCGGCGCCAAACGTTTCGGTGCGCTCGGCCCCACACTCACGCGGACAGAGATAACACAGCATCGTTTTTTCCTCTTCTCCTTCCTTTCTCTCTGTTTTTTGATTTTCTCCTTTTGCCGTTCCAGGGCAAGCGGAAATTCCTTGACATATACCCCATATCCGTATACAAATTGCTCGCCATATACCTATACAGGGTATATGAAATCATAAGGATGCCAACATATGACCGCACAATGCCCATGCAAACATCTTCATCCCAACAAGGAACGCTCCGCCGAAGAGGCCACCCGGCTGATCCACCGTCTGAACCGCATCGAGGGACAGATCCGCGGCCTTAAGGGAATGGTGGAGAAACAGGCCTACTGCATCGACATCCTGACACAGGCCGCTGCCGCCAGCGCGGCGCTGCACGCCTTCAGCCGTGAACTGCTGGACAGCCATATCAGAAGCTGCGTGGCCAGCGACCTGCGCGCCGGACGGGACGAAACCGTGGACGAGCTGCTCGATACGCTGCGCAAGTTCATGAAATAGAGGGAGAAATCATGAAACAAACCTATCGCGTCACCGGAATGAGCTGCGCGGCCTGCAGCGCGCGCGTGGAACGGGCGGTTGGCAAGGTGCCAGGTGTCGCCTCCTGCGTGGTCAGCCTGCTGACCAACTCCATGCAGGTGGAAGGCGAAGCCGAAAGTTCCGCGGTGATCGCCGCGGTGGAAAAGGCGGGGTATGAGGCGGCGCTGGCGGCAGGAGAAGCCTCCGGAACACAGGCGGCTCCGGCTGCGGATCTCGCCCTGGACGAGGAAGGCGAGCGCGAAATTTCGACGCTGAAGTGCCGTCTGGGTGCTTCGCTTCTGTTTCTCGGCATCCTGCTCTACTTTTCCATGGGGCACATGCTCTGGAACTGGCCCCTGCCCCACTGGTTCGACGGCAACCATACGGCAATGGGCCTTGCACAGCTTCTGCTTTCGGGCATCGTGCTGATCATCAACCAGAAGTTTTTCATCAGCGGCGCACGCGCCCTGCTGCACAGAGCGCCCAACATGGACACGCTGGTAGCGCTCGGCGCGGGCGCGGCCTTCGGGTACAGCACCTGCGCGCTCTTTGCCATGACCAATGCCCAAGCGCATGGCGGCACGGTGGCGGCAGTGAAGTTCATGAACGAGTTTCACTTTGAATCGGCGGCCATGATCGTCACGCTGATCACCGTGGGCAAGCTGCTGGAGGCCCGAGCCAAGGGCAAGACTACCAGCGCACTCAAGAGTTTGGCAAAGCTTGCCCCCACCATGGCGACGCTTTGGCGTGATGGCGAGGAACGCCGGGTACCGGTTGCCCAGATCAAAGTGGGCGATCTGTTCGTGGTGCGTCCCGGAGAACAGTTTCCAGTGGACGGCGTTGTCCTGGAAGGGACAAGCGCCGTCAATGAGGCGGCTCTCACCGGCGAAAGTGTGCCGGTGGACAAGCGCGCGGGCGACAGCGTTTCCGCCGCCACCCTTAATCAGTCGGGATTCTTGCGTTGCCAGGCGACCCGCGTCGGCGAAGATACCGCCCTTGCCCGGATCATCCGCATGGTGGCCGATGCCGCCGCCGACAAGGCTCCCATCGCCAAGGTGGCGGATCGGGTTTCTTCCGTCTTCGTTCCGGCCATCATCCTTATCGCGCTTGTCACCATCGCGCTCTGGCTGCTTTTCGGCGAAAGCGTGGGCTTTGCGCTGGCGCGCGGCATTGCGGTGCTGGTCATCAGCTGCCCCTGCGCCCTGGGGCTGGCAACACCGGTCGCGATCATGGTGGGCAGCGGTCTGGGGGCACGGCACGGCATCCTGTTCAAAACCGCCGCCGCCCTGGAAAAGACCGGCCGCGCCCGCACCGTCGTACTGGACAAAACCGGCACCATCACCACCGGCGAACCGCAGGTGACCGACATTCTGCCCGCTTCCGGCATTGATGAAAGCACCCTGCTCAGGCTGGCCTGTGCGCTGGAACGCGGCAGCGAACATCCTCTGGCGCGCGCCATCGTCCGGGCCGCCGCCGATACGAACGTTAACGGCACGGAGATTCCGGAAATCGCGGAAAACATCGAGGCACTGCCCGGACGCGGTCTGCACGGCACCTATGAGGGCGCAAGGCTTGCGGGTGGCAACGCCGCCTTTATCGGTGAAATGGCGCAGGTTCCTTCCGAACTGCGCGAAAAGGCGGAGCAGTGGGCGCAGAGCGGCAAAACACCGCTGTTTTTCAGTCACGGGGACAAATTCCTGGGTATCGTCGCCGTCGCGGACATCATCCGCCAGGAGAGCGCCCAGGCCATACGGGAACTGCACGATATGGGCCTGCGCGTCATCATGCTGACCGGCGACAATACGCGCACCGCGCAGGCCATCGGCGCCCAGGCGGGCGTGGACGAGGTCATCGCGGAAGTTCTGCCGCAGGACAAGGAAGAAACCGTGAGGAAGCTGCAGGCGCAGGCGCACACCATCATGGTGGGCGACGGCATCAACGACGCGCCGGCGCTCACGCGCGCGGGCACCGGCATCGCCATCGGTGCCGGCACGGATGTGGCCATCGACGCGGCGGAAGTCGTGCTGGTCAAAAACCGCCTGAGTGACGTGCCGGCGGCGATCCGGCTCAGCCGCGCCACCCTGCGCAACATTTACCAGAACCTGTTCTGGGCTTTTTTCTACAACGCCCTGGGGATACCGCTGGCGGCGGGCGTCTGGATCAAGACGCTTGGCTGGCAGCTCAGCCCGATGTTCGGGGCGGCGGCCATGAGTCTTTCCAGCTTCTGCGTAGTCAGCAACGCGCTGCGGCTGAACTTGTGTAAACTTTATCCCGGCGAGCCATCGCCACCAAAGGAGGAAACCATGGAAAAAACGCTGAAAATCGAAGGTATGATGTGCGGCCACTGCGAAGCGCGGGTGAAACAGTGCCTGGAAGCGCTGCCGGAAGTGGCAGGCGCGGTGGTCAGTCACGAAAAGGGCACCGCGGTGCTCACGCTGAAACAGGATATTGCCGACAGCAAACTGAAGCAGATCGTGGAAGAGCAGGGTTACAAGGTCCTGTAATTTTTCCCTCCCCTTCCGTAAAAAACGGCGTCTCTTTCAAAGGAGGCGCCGTTTCAATTCCCCTCATTTGCTTATCAGGAACAGCCCAACAGCACAGATCACCACCCCAACAAGCTGCCGGACGGATATGTTCTCGTTATACAGCAGCGGCCCTATGGCCAGCAGCGCGACAGCAAGGCAGATATTGGCGGTCAGCGATCCGTTGCTGACCTTCCACCCGGCGCGGTAGAGAAAGACATAACCGGCCTCAAGACC
>JAFZPK010000190.1 GCA_017552515.1 Deltaproteobacteria bacterium
GGATATTTCCGCTGGATGTTTCTTTGCGGGATGCGGATTTCTGCGGATAACGAAAGCGTAGCAAAAGTAGCAACTGTAGCAACACAGTATAGCGCCGGTTTTCAATCGCACCCTTCCGGGTGACGTTTCAACCGGCGCGATGAATTTCAATTGGAAAGTTTGCACGGGACTTCGGCCCGTGTGATGAATCAGACCGCCGCTTGCGCGGCGTCAACTCCAGAACTACAGCAAAAATTAGGTTATGATATTAACCTAGCATTAACCAGACAAACGGCGAAGAAAGCGTCATCGTCGGTGCTAATCGCAAGGGGTTTACCACGTCCTGATAGTTGTACGATGACGCCATCCAAGGCCTGCGTAACGTGAACAATTTTAGCGAGTGGAATTCTTTCAGCCCGTCCTCCACTAGAATATAGCAGTGCGTGGTTTGTCACAGCCACAACACCTCTGCCAAGGAGTGAAAATCCTTCCTGCTTTTCTATATGCCCACGAGTACCAGCTGATCTTACTGTAATACGACTCGTCAGTCGATAACTCACTCCAGATGTTCCAGCGACATACATTTTATTCTCACTCCAGACGCTCACGTCAGCGTCCCATACCCAAACAAGGCGCTCTCCGCTTTCCGACATAAAGCCAGGAGGCCACGGCATAGGAGGTTGTCTTGGGATGCCTGCTAAAATATCGCGATAGTAAGCCGCATGTTCAGCTTTTTTCCCAACCACACTATCCGCATCTAGAGAAACACCAAGCTGGGAGGCTTTCGCGAGAATAGCCTGCTCTTCGTCCACCGTGTATGTGCCATCAGACAAAGCATTGTCAATCATCTCACAGATTTCTTTCTCACCGCGAGTCACCTGTGTAGGTTGTCCAGATAATGATGCCAAAGCATATTCTTTCTTTTTAAAACCACGCCTATAAAGAAAGTATGCACATACAAGAGCGAGAAGAGCTGCAATGCAGTCTTCTGCTTTGTTGCTCGACTTAAACATTTTAAAACATTCAAACGAAGCACCTACAAAGCCAAATATAAAGAAACCATAAATAAACTTTTTGATCATTACATTCTTCCCTTTCATGAATGCCTAGGATGCCGGTAATAATGTGTGGGGTGATCCCATTTGCGCAACAACTGTTGGCCTATTTGGGGGCATAAAATTGAGGAAAGTTTAGCTCTATCCTCTTCGGAAACTTTCAGCACATCCATGGCCTTTTCCTTGGGCAGTCCAAGGGTTTCCATAAGAGCATGGATGTTTTCCACAAGGTTGTCCAGGCGGCCTTTGGACAAACCCGTCTCCATACCTTCCGCAATCCACGTATCCTTCCAGGAAGCAACTGTTTCAGCGAGCATATGTAGCTACTTCCCTTCGCAGATCGAGCAGAGCTTGTAGCCCTTCTTCACCGCCTGATCCATGTTGGTAAACTTCTCGGATGATCCTTTGGCATTGAAATACTTGCAGGACGGACCATGCAGCGTTTTGCTATCGGGGTTACCATGCAGTTCCCTTGGCTGCTTGTTTGCCGTTGCCACGCCTTCCTTACCTTCACAGACTTTGCAGGCATGGAAGCCGGCTTTCTCGGCTTCTTCTGCCGTCTTGAACTCGGCGGTGCAGGTCTTGCACATGTAGTGCTCACAGTCCGCAGCGTGATAGACCTTGGAGGATGTGTTGCCGTGCAGCGGCTGAGCGGCAAAGGCTGGTGCTGTGAGAATAACTGCGGCAGTAAGCGAAAAAAGGATACGTTTCATAATATATCTCCATCATTATAGTAACCCTATCGGGTGACGTTTCAACCGGCGCGATCGACACCTAGCCGTTTATTCCGTCGCGAAACGCCGCAGCCCGCAAAACCTCGTTCATGCGCGTCTGGTAACGAGGGCCTTTGGATTTGTACCACTCCAGGACATCGGCATCGATTTTGATATGCACATCGATCTTCTTGGGGCGCGTCTTGTACCATTCCGGGTGTGCTTCATACCACGGCCGCAGTCTTGCCAGCTGCTCCGGCGTCAAGGCCGGGCAATCGTCGGTCGGCGTGGACGGCGCGGCTCGTAAAATTTGTTTTTCCTCCTCGCTCAGCGGTGGCAAATTCCGCAATTCCTCATCCGTAATAGCCACGATAGTACCCATCTTCTTCCTCCCTGTTTGCGGCGCGGGCCGTTATGATCCGGAGCGTATCTTCATGGCGAATCGTATAAATCACCACGAGAATCCGCTCAACCCGGCCAATTACACCCCAGCGTTCCTCCAAAAGCGTCGAATGCTCTTCATCGAAAAATTCCACACGATTTTCGTCGAGGAAAACACGCGTTGCCAGCTCGAACGGGATCCCATGTTTCTTCTGGTTCGCCAGGTTCTTGTTTTCATCCCATTCGTATCTCATCTCGTGCTTCCTTTTTATTAAAAAATGTACATTAATTGATGTACACTATCAAGATTCTTCCCATTCCCGGAACTGGACTTCAAGGCGATTATTTACCGTTCCCTGCCGTCAGATGTCACTTTAAATGTCCATTTTTAGGGGAGCACCTCATTTCAAGGTGCCCTCTATTCAGAATCCACGTATTCCTCATACCCAAAGCTGCATGGTGGCGCAGTGCAGAGATCCACCCTGCCGGATCAGTTCCCGGCAGTCAATCCCCACAATCTCACGATCCGCGAAGGCCTGCGCCAGACGTTCCTGGGCGACCGCATCCATGGGATCCTGATAGGCCGGCACCAGCACCGCGCCGTCGAGGATCAAAAAATTGGCGTAGCCTGCCGGCAGCCTTCGTCCCTCCTCATCCAGGATGGCCGCCGGTATCGGTAAGGGCACCAAACGCCACGGCTTTCCCTGCGGAGTGCGGAAAACCGCCAGTTCTTCAGCCATACGTGCTAACGCATCAAAATGCTCATCCGCCGGATCGTCACAGGAGCTGTAGGCTATTGTGTCCGGCGAACAGAACCGGGCAAGGATATCCACGTGAGAATCGGTATCGTCACCAGCCAGATACCCGTGTTCCAGCCAGAGAAAACGCCGGATTCCCAGTTCTTCGGCCAGTTTCGTTTCCAGCTGTTCCCGGGACCACTCCGGATTGCGGTTGGGATTGAGCAGGCAGCGCGCAGTCGTCAACAGCGTGCCGCAGCCATCACTGTCGATGCTCCCGCCCTCCAGCACCAAATGCGGCTGGCGGAGACGAACGTTCCCCAGGACGCCCTGCCGGTGCAACAGCGCGGTGATACGGTTGTCCTGGCTCGCGGGGAACTTCCCTCCCCAACCGTTGAATTCGAAATCCAGCAGCAGCGGTTCCCCGTCCAGAAACACGGTCACCGGCCCCGAATCCCTGGTCCAGGTGTCATCCGTTGGAATTTGGCAAAAGGTGACTCCTTTTTTTGTCTCCCCAAGCCGTTTCTGAATGCGCCGTTCTTCCTGAGCATCCGGCACAATCACCAACATCCGTTCAAAACGCAGGATATTCTTCATAATTTCGATATAGGTGTCACGCACCGTATCCAGCCGCAGGCACCAGTCACTGTGCTCATGCGGCCAGACCATCAAAATTGCAGTATGCTTTTCCCATTCGGCGGGCCAACGAATCATCACGGATTTCCTTTCGTTTTAAAAAATGCTTTTCCAAGCTTAAGCGGAAAAAATGACAGGCTCAACAGAGAACCCATCGCATTCATGGCACCGTTCAATAAAAAAAGGAAAACGCCTTTTTTGCGGTCTCCACCTTTACAGCCGGGCAACAATCCGGCACACTGTTCCAAATTCCATCCACCGCAACCCAACGCTTTCGCCATGCACGCTTTTGACACCATCCTGAAACTTGTCCGTGACACTTTGGGAGAAATACTTCTCAAGCCGCTGCTGCCCATCATACATGAGGCTCCGGATCCGGCGCTGGCTTTGAATGGCCTACATCGCCTTGCCAGCGCGAAGGAACTGCCCATCGTGCTTAAACAGGGACGGGTCCGGGAACTGGTACAGATCCTGGGCTTCTCGCCCTTTTTCACCACCACGCTGGCTGTCCGCCCTCAACTGTTGACTGAGCTCTTCATGGGCAACACTCTGGATTACCCCAAAGACGAAGCCGCCATGCTCCGCGAACTGGACCGTCTGATTCCCGGCGACGCGCCACTGGAAGTCCTGCAGAGAGAGCTGCGCCGTTTCAAGCGCCAGGAGGCACTGCGCATTGCCGCGCGCGATCTCTGTCAAATCGCCAAAGTTCCGGAAATCACCGCGGAGATCGCGGATCTGGCCTCCGCCTCGCTGCACAAGGCCTTGTCCGTCTGCGAGCATCTTGCGCGCTCCCGTTACGGCACGCCCCATGAAAACGGAGCTCATCCTGCGGAACTGGTGATCCTGGGCATGGGCAAACTGGGAGGACGGGAACTGAATTTCTCTTCCGACATCGATCTGATCTGTTTCTCTTCCAGCTCCGAAGGAGAAACGAAAAAAGGAGTGCCGCTCACCGTCTATTTCCGCCGCCTGGTTAATTTGCTGATCAAGGCCATCAGCCAGCCGACCGCCGACGGATTCGTCTTCCGGGTTGATCTCGGATTGCGCCCGGAGGGGCGCAGCGGGGAAATCGCCCAGTCCCTGAGCTTCGCGGAAAACTACTACGAAAACTGGGGACAGGCCTGGGAACGATTCGCTCTGCTCAAGGCACGTCCAGTGGCAGGAAATCTGGCTTTGGGCGAAAAACTGCTGACCACCTTGCGCCCCTTCATTTACCGCCGCTATCTGGATTTTGGCATGGTGGAAGAGTTAAAACAGATGCAGCACAAGATCCGGGAGGCTCTGCGGCAGCGCGCCGATCAGGGTGACGACGACATCAAGCTGGGGCGTGGCGGCATCCGGGAAATCGAATTTTTTGTGCAGACCCTGCAGCTGATTCACGCCGGCAAACATCCCCGGCTGCGTCATCAGAACACGCTGGAGGCGCTGGAACGACTGCGGGAGGGCGGCTTCGTCTCCCTTGCCGATGCCCGGGCGCTTGAAGAGGCCTATCTGTTTTTACGGATGGTAGAAAATCATGTGCAGATTGTGCAGGAACAGCAGACGCACACCCTGCCGGCCGATACCCTGGCGCTTGCCCGCAGCTGCGGCTGCGGTGACGCTGCGGCTTTTCACACACTCCTGGAGAAACACCGCCACACGGTGGAAAACATCTGCCACAATCTGTTTTCCGGCAATTCCGAAGAAAATGTCGGCGACGAGGCCCGTCAGCTGCTCGACCCCGCAACGCCGCCGGAAACTGCGGAGGCCATCCTGTCCCGCCGGGGATGTCCCGACATTGAAATTTCCCTGCGCGATCTGGCACTGCTGCGCGACGGTCCCCCTCATTTCCAGCCCGGATACCGTTTGCAGCAGTTACGTCAACGGATCATGCCGGCCTTCGTGCAGGAGGCCCTTGCCAGCAAGACGCCGGAAATGGCGCTCCGCAACGGCGCGATTCTGTTCACGGAACTGCGTTCCCGCACGGCTATCTTCGCCCTGCTTGCGGAAAATCCGGATCTGATCCGGCTGCTGGCAAGAATTCTGGCCACGAGTACGGTCCTGGCACGTTTCTTCATCGACGATCCGGAGGCGCTGGACGCCCTGGCCGTTACCACCTTCGCGCCCCATTTTCGTTCCCCGGCCCGTCTTGCCCACGATCTGCGGGAAAGCATCGCCAACTGCGGCGACTACGAGGAAAAGCTGGATGCGCTGCGCCGCTTTCGCCACGAGGAATTCCTGCGCATCGCACTTGCCGACATTCGCAACGAAATTTCACGGGATCAGGCTTTCGAGCGCTTCTCCGTTCTGGCTGATGTTTGTCTGGAACAGGCCGCCGCCATTGCCCGCGGCGAACTGCTGGCCACCTGCGGTCTTCCCCGCAACGCGGCCGCGGACAGCGCCGGCGAAGCGGAAACCGGCCTGGCCATCGTCGCCCTAGGCAAACTGGGAAGTTATGAACTGGACTATTCTTCGGAACTGGATCTGATGTTTCTCTTCGAGGACGAGGGCGAAACCGCCCCGGCGCCGGGCACGAATCCCGCCAGATTCCGGAAACGCTCCAACCATGAATACTTCATGCGGCTGGTGCGCCGGATTCTGGCCATCGTAATGCTGCGCACCGATCAGGGGCAGCTGTTCCAGATCGAC
>JAFZPK010000023.1 GCA_017552515.1 Deltaproteobacteria bacterium
AACGCCAACAAGATTCTGGCGCGGGCGCTTGCACTGCTGGCGGAGCAAACCGATCTGCGCCTGCTGACCTTCAACGGCGGCAGCCGCTCCAACGTCATTCCGGATCGCGCCGAAGCGGTGGTTGCCATCGCCGATCCACAGCGCGCGGAGGAATGTGTTGCCCGCTTTGCGCAGAAAATAACGAGCGAATTCGGCGGAGAGGATACCACCCCCCATCTGACATTCGAGGAATGCGTCTGCGACACGCCGCCGCTTGTGGAATCCTGCAACGCCGCGGTATTGCGGCTGCTTGAGGAGATGCCCGACGGCGTACACCAGTACGAGGAAAACGGCCTGATTCGCACCTCCAACAACTGCGCCATCGTCTCCTGCAAAGACGATACCTTGTGGATCGAAAGCCTGCAGCGCAGCAGTCAAACCGCTCAGCTTGACGCCCTCACCGGCCGCATCGCGGCGCTTGCGGAATCCATTGGCGCACGCATCGAAAGCAACGAGGGCTATCCAGCCTGGGAACCGCGTTTCGATTCCGCGCTGCTGGACATCTGTCAGGCCAGTTACCGCGCGCTGTACGGCAAGGAGGCGCAGGTGGAAGTAACCCATGCCGGTCTGGAATGCGGCGCACTGTCGGCGCACTTTCCGGACATGGAGATGATCTCTCTTGGCCCCGACATCGAAAATCCCCATTCACCGTGGGAACGCCTGCGGATCTCGTCCGTTGTGAAGGTTTGGCGGCTGCTGCAACATGTGGTGGAGCATCTTAAGGGGTAAAAATGAAACAGAAGACTGCTTTCCACATCTTGGTGTAACTTTATTCTTCGCGTTTCGAGGGATATCAGTATATTTATCGATATTTCTATTGATGTTTACTCCCGCCTTCAGTATCGTTCTGTTCAAAGAAAGGAGAGACAATATGCCTTCCGTTGTCAGCGCGATTACCCAGACCGTACCCATTTCGCAGTTCAACCGTGGGCTTGCGGGGCAGATCTTTTCCGATGTGAAATCTCATGGTCCCAAGGTTGTCATGAAGAATAATGCCGCAGAGGTCGTTCTGATGCCGCCCGCCGAATACGTCGAGATCATGGATGCGCTGAACGATTACCTGCTCCTTACCATGGCCATTGAACGTATGGCGAACTATGAGCCTTCCTCCCTGATCTCGGAAGAAGAGATGGATAAACGACTCGGAATTACTCAGGAAGAACTGGATAGCACCGGCGAGGTGGAATTCGAATGAACTGGAAAGTGGCCTACCTTCCCGAAGCTGAAAAAGATTACCGCTCCCTGGCTCGTGGCCAGCAGCTTGTCGTCAACAAAGCGATTAAAAAAGTTAAGGAAAATCCGCTTCCACAGGAAGAAGGCGGCTATGGAAAACCTCTCGGTCATAAACACGGCGCAAATCTTACCGGTTATTTAAAAATCAAGCTTCGTGGCGAAGGCATCCGCATCGTTTACAAGCTTATCCGAACCGAAGCCCAAATGCTTGTTGTCATTATTGGCATACGCGAGGACGAGGAAGTCTACGAAATCGCCCGGCGACGGATCAACAAGCACAACCTGTAAATGGAGCTGCTGGGACTTGCCTGAAAAACGCTCTCACCCCCCCAAAAAACGCAAAACGCTCTTATACAAAAGAAAAAACCGCCGTGACGGTTGCCCATCACGGCGGTTTCCCAAATCAAAAAGCCATCTCTTTCAGTTCAGATCCGGATCCTTCCAATAGCGGCCGCCGGAAAGCGTCACCTGCACCGCCACACCGGCTTCCGTTATGCTGTAGGTTTCCACCTCGTCCATGGAGGAAATCTGGTATGTGCCCGAGGTGGTGGAAGGCGTCTGCGGTTCCAGTTTCGCCGCGAAATCGGTCTTGCTGTTGACATCCCAGCGCCCGTCCAGAAACTGCTGCAGTATGGTGGGATCCTTGAAAATGAACACCAGGCGGAAGTCCTTGGCCGCAAGCCCCGGCCCTACCCCAAGCTGCACCATCTTCATGTAGTGCGTGGTGTTGTCGGACTGGCGCACGCACAGACCGTAGCCGTAACCGCCGCCCACCAGCAGCACATGCGCGTTGATATTGCTGAAAACCGCATATCCCGCCGAACTCTTGATCTTGTTGCGGGTTTCGGGATGCAGCTTGTAGAGATTTTCCAGCGTTGAGTCCGCAAGACTCCGGATAGACGCCTGTTTGTCTTCCCGGCTGTTTCCCGCCGCTCCGAAACAGCCAGCCAAAACCACGGCCAAAACCAGCAGCGCCCCTGTAAACACCACTGTACGCACTTTCATTTTTCAGTCCTCCCTTCGGGCAAAAAAGCACAAAGTTTTTTCTTTTTCTTCAATGGAGCCAACGTTGGATGGACGCAACCACCCCGGCCGCATCCAGGCCGCACAGGGCACGCAACTGTGCCTGCGTCCCCTGCGGAATGAAACGATCCGGCACACCCAAACACAACGTTGGAACGAGCGCACCATCCCGCGCCAACAGTTCCAAAATCGCGCCGCCCACCCCGCCAAGCACGCTGTTTTCCTCCAGTGTGACGACCCGCGAACAGGCCCGCGCCATTTTCAAAACAAGTTCCTCATCCAAGGGTTTGACAAAGCGCACATCCACCACCGCCAGATCGATCTTTCCTTTGAGCTGTGCGGCAGCCTCCAGAGCGGCAGCTACTGTGGAACCGGCGGCAAAGATCACCGCATCCTTTCCATCAACCAGAAGTTCGCCGCGTCCGATCTCCAACACTTCGGGATCGTCGCTTAGAGGAACTCCCAGCGCCTGTCCGCGCGGATAGCGGAAAGCGAAGGGGCCGTCATGCTGCAGCGCCGTCACCAGAGCCCGCTGCAACTGCGCCTCATCACGGGGCGCCATAACGACCATATCCGGCATCGAACGCAGGTAAGAGAGATCGAACACGCCATGGTGCGTGGGGCCATCGGCGCCAACCAGACCGCCCCTATCCAGCGCGAAGGTCACCGGCAAACGCTGGAGGCAGACATCCTGCATAAGGTTGTCGTAGGCGCGCTGCAAAAAGGTGGAGTAGATGGCGACCACCGGCCGCATTCCCTGGCTGGCCATCCCGGCGGCAAATGTGACGGCCTGCTGCTCGGCGATTCCCACGTCAAAAAAACGCTTGGGAAACACCTTCTGGAATTCCGTCAAACCCGTTCCATCCGCCATGGCGGCAGTAATCGCCACCACACGATCGTCGCGCTGCGCCTGCTGTATCAATGTCCGTCCGAAAACCGAGGTGTAGGTGGGCGGTCCTGCTGCCGTTGCTCCCGCCTTTCCGGATTTCACCTGTCCGGTTTTCAAATCGAAGGGGCCCACGCCGTGAAACAGCGAGGGATTTTCTTCGGCGGGCGGATACCCACAGCCTTTCCGGGTGGCGACATGTACCAGCATCGGTCCGTTCATCCGAGCGACGTTGCTGAAAGTGTCCAGCAGCTCGTCCAGATTGTGACCGTCCAGCAGGCCGACATAGTTGAAACCCAGAGCCTCAAAGAACATGCCCGGCGTCAAAAAACCCTTCAACGAATTTTCGGTGCGGCGCGCCAAATTCAGCAGATCCTTGCCTATGACCGGAATGGTGCGCAGAAAGTTCTCTCCCTCCTTCTTCAGGCGCACCACAAAACGGGAGGTCAGCTTGCGGCTCAAAAACGAGGAAATCGCGCCGACATTGGGAGAAATGGACATTTCGTTGTCGTTGAGCACAACAATCAGATCACGCCCCTGATTGCCAGCCTGGTTCAGGCCCTCCAGGGCCAGCCCACCGGACAGCGCGCCGTCACCAATGACCGCGACGATCTTCTCCTTGCCTCCGCGGCAGTCGCGCGCCACCGCCATGCCCAATGCCGCGGCAATGGAGGTGCCGGAATGCCCCACGTCAAAGCAGTCATATTCGCTTTCGTCACGTTTGGGAAAGCCGCTGATACCTCCCCACTGTCTCAGGGTGTTAAACTGTTCCCGGCGTCCGGTGAGGATCTTGTGCGCGTAGCTCTGGTGGCCGACATCCCAGACGATCTTGTCCACCGGCGTGTTGAAGACCCGGTGCAGAGCCAGGGTCAGTTCCACCACTCCCAGCGAACTGGCCAGATGACCGCCGGTCTTCGACACCACCTCAAGGATCATGTCGCGGATCTCCCGGGCCAGCAAGGGAAGTTCCTCGCGCGACAAGGCCCTGACATCCAGCGGTGACTGTATCCGTTCCAGAAGTCCTGTCATGTTTTGTCCTCTAGGAAGTCCGCTTCACCACGTAGTCCGCTATCAGGCGCAGGGCTTCCGCCTCTTCCCCAAAGCTCTCCAGAGCGGCGATCGACTCGTCGCGCAAAAGCGCCGCGCGCTTTCTGGCTTCATCCAGCCCGAACAGCGCCGGATAGGTCGCCTTGCCATGGGTCGCATCGACTCCGGTTTTCTTGCCCAATTCCTTTTCGTCGCCTACTACATCCAGAATATCGTCCGCCACCTGAAAGGCCAGTCCCACCGCTTCGCCGTAGCGGGTCATATCCGAAAAAGCGCGATCACTTGCGCCGCCGATGAGCGCGCCGGCCTGCAAGGAGGCCAAAATAAGCGCACCGGTCTTGTGGGTATGCAGATAGTGCAGAACTTCGGGCGTAATCTTTTTGCCCTCGGATTCAATATCCACCGCCTGACCGCCCACCATGCCCCGGGAACCGGCAGCGGAAGCAATAATATGCGTTACCTGGATCACCCGCTCCGCCGGCAGATCCGCAAAGACGCCCGGCGCGGAAAGCAGCACAAACGCCTCGGTCAGCAAGGCATCGCCAGCCAAAATCGCCATCGCCTCGCCGAACACCTTATGGCAGGTCAAGCGTCCGCGCCGGTAGTCATCGTCGTCCATCGCGGGCAAATCGTCGTGAATAAGCGAATAGGTATGAATCATCTCCATGGCGCAGGCTGCGGGAATGACCGCTTCCGCCCGACCGCCCACCGCTTCGCAGGCCGCCATCATCAGCACCGGCCGGATACGCTTGCCGCCCGCCATGACACTGTAGCGCATCGCCTTGTGCAAGGTGGCGGGCTCCTCATTTTCCGCAGGCAGGTACTCGTCCAGCGCCTGATTGATCCTCGCTGCCCGTTCTTTCAAATATGCCTTCAAATCAATCATTCCTCGTTCTCCTCCAGATGAAACGGTTGCACCTGCATCTCTTCATTTCCATCGCCCTTGTTGACCAGAACCTCCACCCGGTTCTCCGCCTCCTGCAGAATCTGGCGGCAAACCGCCAACCGCTCGACCCCGCGCTCAAACCAGCGCAGCGTTTCATCCAGCTTCAGGTCGCTGCGGCCGAGATTCTCCACCGCCTTTTCCAGATCCGCCAATGCCTTTTCAAAGGTTTCTTTCGCCATATCACCTCAGTTTTTCTGTTTGCCCATATCGGAGATGCCGTGACACTTCACCGCTTCGGTGACCACACGAGCTTCGCCATCCACAAAGCGGATCACCAGCCGCTCTCCTTCGGAGAGCTGTTCCACGGAACGAACCGGGTCACCTTTCGGGAAGCGCGTCACCACCGCGAAACCGCGCGCAAGCGTTCCCAGCGGGGAAAGCGCCTCCAACTGCCCGGAAAGCGCGGCAAGATGCGCCTCCCGCCCGGCAAAAGCCTGCCGGAGCCGCGTTATCAGCAGCGTCTCCAGATTAGCACAGCGTTGTTGATACCACCGCAACTTTTCAACCGGAGCGTTCAGGGCCCGCGTTAAAGCCGCCAGCCGTTCACGTCCCCGATGAAGAACATGGCGCACCCTTGATGCCAGCTCCAGCCCCAGAACATCCAGATGGGCCTCCAGCTCCAAACGGCTCTTCGTCACCAGTTCAGCCGCGGCGCTGGGTGTCGCCGCCCGCAGATCCGCCGCCAAATCCGAGATGGTGACATCCGTTTCATGTCCCACGGCGGAGATCACCGGGATGGCGGAAGCCACTATCGCCCGCGCGACCTTCTCCTCGTTAAAGGGCCAGAGATCCTCCAGCGAACCGCCGCCACGTCCAATGATGATAACATCCGCGGAAGCATCCCGGTTCAGAGCCCCCAGCGCTGCGACCAAATCGTCCGCAGCCTCGTCTCCCTGCACCCGCGCCGGCGCCAGCAGAACCCGGAGTCCCGCGCCCCGCCGCGACAAAACTTTGAGGATATCACGAATCGCGGCACCGGTTGGCGACGTAACCACCCCCACCACCCGCGGAAGCGCGGGCAGGGGCCGTTTGCGTGATTCGGCGAACAGGCCTTCCGCCGCAAGCCGATCCCGCAGCTGGCAAAATGCCTGATGCAGATTGCCCACACCGCAGATCTCCATCCTCTCCGCAACCATTTGCAGCTCGCCACGCTGCGGATAGACGGAAACGCGCCCGCCGCACAGGACCCGCATGCCGTCCTGCGGCACAAAGGGCAAGGTGCGATTGTAGGGACGAAACATCACCACGCGCAATGCGGCGCGTTCATCCTTAAGCACAAAGTAGTAATGTCCGGAAACCGGAGCGGAAAAGTTGGAGATCTCGCCTTCCACCCAGACCTCCCAGAAATTTTCCTCCAGCACCTCCTGAAGCAACCCGACCAGCTGGGACACCCGCAACACCAGAGGTTTGCCTTCCGCCCTGCCCATCCGCATCAGATCGTCCATAGCCCAAATCCTATTTGTCCAGAAGCAGCCGCACCGGCACAAGCTCGACGCCACGCGCCCTGAAACGGGGCGCCGCCTGCCGCAACGCAGCCAGTGTCTCCGGATAGGGATGGCAAATTGCCACTGCCGAGCCCTGTTTTCCAGCCTTCGCAAGCAAGGCGTCAATTTGCCCGAGAATTTTCCCCACCTGACGCTCATTGTCCAGAAAAACATCCCGCCCGGTCGACGCTACGCCCAGATTGCGGGCGGTCCGGTACCCCACCGAAGACCCGGAAGTCCGGCTGTCCACAAAAAACAGTCCGTGCCTGCGCAGTTCCGCAAGCACCAGCGCCATCCGCTGCCCATCCGCGGTAAAACGCGAACCCATGTGATTGTTGACGCCTGCCGCTCCCGGTACCCTCTGCAGATGCCAACGCAGCCGCGCCAAATTTTCCTGATCGGAGATATCGGTTCTTAACGCCCGTACGCCCGGATTGGCCTTCCCCAACGGCTGCATCGGCACATGCGCAAGGATCTCGCGCCCTCTTTGACGGGCCAGCCGGGCCGTCCATTCTGCATGCTTCTCGTCGGGAATGATGGCCAGCGTTACCGGCAAAGGCAGTTCCATCACGGCCTGGGCCACCTCGCGGCTGTGTCCCATGTCATCCATGATAACCGCCGCCAGAGGTTTTCCAGCAAGATTTTTCCCAGAAGGAGAAGCTGGGGGAAGAAAAAACACCAAAAAAGACGTTCCTGCCTGCGCGCTGGTCACCTCAAGCGCCCGCGGAGCGTGCTGAATGCGCAAACGGACATCAGGCGTCTCCTTTTGCAGGCGGCGCTTAAGGCCTTTTATCCATGCCCTGGAAGGGAAATCCGCATACACGCGGATCAGTTCCTGCCTGCCCGGATGCGGTTCAGAATGCAAAGTCTCTTCCGGAAAGGGCACGTCGGCCCACACGGCAAGTGCCGCATGCAAATCCCTGCGCAGCTTCTCTGCGGTTTGTGCAGCGGCAGGCAACGCTATTTGGCGGGAAGAAACTGCCGGCAGCCTCGGTGGCATCGGCAAAACGGCAGGCAGGGATGAAGGCTGCGGGCGCAGGGGAGACAGGGAGGCAAGCTGACGGGAACGCGCCGTTTGTCCCCACCACCAGGAAAGTGCCAGCAATCCTGAAAGCACGGCCAGCAAAAACAGCAGCCTCAGCAGGGTGGAACGTTCACGGCGATACCACGGCACTTTTTTTGATTTGGAACGGGCTGCCCTTTTTCTCCGTAAAACCTTACGACGCAAAACCAGCCCCCGTTTCTCCCGTTTTTCTCAAAATGCGCCAGCTTTTCAGCACATTGAGCGCCTGGAGCAGCTGATAGTCATCCGAAATGGCGGCATCACCGGAAAAGCTGTTTGGCTCCCTCTTTTCGGCTGGCGCTTCCAGATGACGCTCCAGATCCGCTTCACGAAAGTCCGGAGACGTTTCGGCATGCACCCGCAGCGACGGTGTTACAATGTCGGGGACAATGCCACGCGCCTGAATGGAACGTCCCAGAGGCGTATAGTAAAGCGCGGTGGTCAGACGCAGGCCGTAGTTGTCGATCAGGGGGAGGATCGTCTGCACCGACCCCTTGCCAAAGCTCGTCGTCCCCAGGATAACAGCCCGTTTGTGATCCTGCAGGGCTCCGGCGACGATCTCCGAAGCGCTGGCACTGCCGCCATTGATGAGAACCACCACCGGACAAACCGGTTCAAGGCCATCGTTTTGGGCAAAGAACTGCTTCCGCGAGGCAGGTTCACGTCCCTCGGTGTAGACGACCAGCCCCTTGGTCAGAAAAACGTCCGCTACCCGCACCGCCTCATCCAGCAATCCGCCGGGATTGTTGCGCAGATCCAGCACCAGACCATCCAGAGAACGTTGGTTCTTCCTGAAAAGCTCCGAAAGAGAGCGTTTCAGATCGCTTGCGGTATTTTCCTGAAATTGGGCGATCCGGACGTAACCAAAACCTTTTTCCAGTATCCGGGCACGGACACTGGCAATTTTGATGATCTTGCGCGTAAGGGAAATATTCTTGGGCACCGTTTGGTTGCCCCGCAGGATGGTAATGGTCATGGTTGTCCCCTTGGGACCACGCATGGCCCGCACGGCATCGGCCAGCGACATCTCCTGCGTCAGCTTGCCATCGATCTTGACGATTCGATCGCCAGGCAAAATCCCGGCTTGATCCGCCGGAGTACCTTCAATGGGCGTTACCACCGTCAGCATGTTGTCACGGACCGTAATCTCCACGCCGATACCGCCAAATTCCCCCCTGGTGTCCGTCCGCATTTCCTGAAAATCTTCCGGCGTCAAAAGCGAGGAATGGGGATCCAGCGTCTGCAGCATGCCATTGATCGCCCCTTGTATCAGTTCATTGGACTCCACCTTGCCCACATAGTTTTCCCGCACAATGGAGACCACATCGGTAAACAGCTTGACGCTCCGGTATATATCGTCCTTTGCATTCCCGGCATATCCCGGACCGGCCATCAGCACCATTGCCACCAGCGCCATACGCCACGCCCATAATGTCACTCCGGTGCCTTTCATGAATCCCCCTCTCACCTTCTCGACAGCCACTTGAGCGGATTGACCGGCCCGCCCCGGTAACGGATTTCAAAATAGACGCTGGTACGGCCGTTGTACCCGGATCGGGCGATCACGTCCCCGCGCCGCACTGAATCTCCCTCCCGCCGCAACAGCCTGGCCGCTTGCGCATACAGCGTATGAAAACCGTCGCCATGTTTGATAATTAACAGATTGCCATACCCGTGGAACGGACTGGCAAAAACTACTATGCCATCCCACACTGCGGCAATTGGGCTGCCTACAGCAGCTCCGATTTCTATCCCCTGACTTTCGTAGAGCGTGTTCAGCTCCGGATGACGGGCCGGGCCATAGCCCACTTTGATCGGGCCACGCACCGGCCAGGAAAGCTGCCCTCTCTGCCGGGAAAAATCGCCACGCGCCGACGCGATATCCGACGAACCGCGAACCTTTTCCGGACTTGATGCCCGGGAGGATCTTCTTTCGGCCTCCCTGCGCCGTTCCTCACGCCTTCTGGCTTCCAGACGAGCCTGTTCTTCCTGCTGTTTGCGCAGCTTTTCCACCCGGATGCGCTCCTCCTGCTCCAGGCGCTTCAGCAGGACATCCAAAGCGCGAGCCTGTTCCTTCAAGCCCGCAATCCGGTTTTCCACCTGCTTCTTGTCCTCGCCCACCTTGGCCAGCAGACGGTTTTTAAGCGCACAGGCTTCCTCCAGGCCTTCACGGCTCTGCTTCAGATCCTGAAGGACACCGCGCTGCCGTTTTTCCAATTCCATAAGGGCCCTGACCCCGTCGTCCACGCGCCGCCGGGTGGTGAGGCACCGGGCGATCAGTTCCTGATCATGGTGGGCGATGCGGCTCATGTACATGATATTTTCCAGCGCGGCATCCGGTCCATCAGAAGAAAAAAAGATCTCAAGAAAACCGGTTTCGTCTTCCTTGTACAAAGCCTTCAGACGTTCCCGCAGCAACCCGTTCAAAGCGTCCAGCTCCGCCGCAAGCGACAACTTGTTCTTTTCCTTGGCCTGAATCTCCTGTTGCAGATTGGCGACCTTTTGCTCTTCATCCCCGATCCGGGATACCAGCTGATCTATCTCCTTCTCCACAGCGGCAACACTTCGTTTCAGCGCCTTTTCACGCACATCCTTGTCCTGCCATTCTTTCTGGCTTCTGTTGATATCCGCCTCTATCGCCTGCAAACGTTTGCGGCTTTCGCCAATACTGCCCGACGGCGCCCCCCAGGCCGTCTTGCGCACCCATCCGTCATTTCCGGACAACAGGGTAAATATGAGAAAAAAAAGAAAGACTCTCACGCTCGCATCCGCACAAATTTACGCAATGGCGGCAAACTGCCCAACACTCCCAGCAGCATGCCCGCACTCACCAGCCCCCACTGGAAACCGGACGGCAAAAACATGACTTCTCCTACTCCCATGGTCATCAGCAGGGTCACCAGATTGTCATGCAGAAACGTTCTAAAAATCAGATAAGCTCCCCCGACAGCCAACAGACCGCCCAACAGCCCCTGTATCGCCCCTTCTATGATATAGGGCATCTTGATAAAGAGCGACGTGCCTCCCACCAGCGTCATAATCTCCAGCTCGTCGCGCCGGGCATAAAGGGTCAGTTTGATGGTGTTGGCAATCATGAATATGGTGGCAAAAAGGAGAAAACCTCCCAGAATAACAGCCGCCAGCTTGAGCAGAGAAACCAGGGAATCAAAACGGTTCAGCCACTCGCCACCATGCCGTATATCTGAAAATTCCTTGTGCTGCCGCAGGGTTTCAGCGACCGCCGCTACTCCGGAACGATTACGGTAAGGTGCTTTCAGCCCAATTTCCAGTGATGCCGGCAACAGATCCGCACCCAGTCCCTCCAGAAGATCGGCTTTTTTCCCCAGACGCTTTCGGAATCTCTCCAGAGCCTCCGCCGAAGAGACCAGGTTCACGGACTCCACTTCGGGACAGGCTTCAATTTTTCGGCGCCACTCCGCCAGCAAAGTATCGTCGGGAGCTTTTTCCAAAAAGATTTTCAGCTGCACCTGCTGCCCCCAATGCGACGTCAGCTGTGCAAAATTGAAAAAAATTACGCCAAAAAACGCCACCATCATCAACGACACCGCCACCGTGCCAACTGCCGCAAGACACAGCAAGGGGCATTGGCATATATTGCGCCATGCACCTTTGAAAAAATAAAGCATCTTGGCCAGCATCATGAATCAAGACTCCTTTCCACCTGTCCTGCACTGGCGGTCATGCTTAATGGCGTGTCGTGATCCTCCACGATCTTCCCTCCCTTCAGAACCACAACCCGTCGGGGATGCCTCCGGATAAGCTCCAGGTTATGAGTCGCCATAATCACTGTTGTTCCTCGCGCATTTGCGCTTTTGAACAGTTCCATAATCTCCAGCGTGGTCTGATCGTCGAGGTTTCCAGTCGGTTCATCCGCCAGCAAAACCAAAGGATCGGTTACCAGGGCACGGGCAATCGCCACACGTTGTTGTTCACCGCCAGAAATTTCCAAAGGATACTTTTTGAGATATTTTTCCAATTTCACCATCTGAAGCGCGCGAAACACCCGTTTGGCCACTTCCTGACGCCGAATTCCCTGGACCTCCAACGGAAAGGCAACATTTTCCATCAAAGTCCGAGTCTGAATCAGTTTGAAATCCTGGAAAACCACTCCCAACTGACGGCGCAAATAAGGAATCTGCGAGGCACTCATACGAGTAATATTGCGGCCATTCACCAAAATCTGTCCGCGGGTCGGAGATGTCCCGCAAAACAACAGCCTCAGCAACGTCGATTTCCCTGCACCGGAAGGCCCTGTTATATAAACAAATTCTCCTTTAGAAACATTAAGATTGATATTTGTCAAGGCGGGCGCACCCGTTTCATAATACTTGGCCAAATTGCAGATACGAATCACAACGCCTCCATCATTTCAGCAAGCACTTCACTCCCCAAATGGACAACCGCAATGTTTCGGACCATTATTGCTCTTTTTTTATCGTCTGCTGCAATTTTTTACCGCATGGAATAATAAAAAAGGCGACTTTGAGAAAAGTCGCCTTTCATGAGCTCCGGATTCTTTGGTGGGCGAAACAGGGCTCGAACCTGTGACCCTCGGCTTGTAAGGCCGATGCTCTCCCAGCTGAGCTATTCGCCCTGGAGACACACTACTTCTTTACTTGTTTAAAAATCTTTTTTGGTGGGCGAAACAGGGCTCGAACCTGTGACCCTCGGCATGTGAGGCCGATGCTCTACCTCTGAGCTATTCGCCCTCCGCCCAAAAAGAAAAAATGGCGGGGCTGACGGGACTCGAACCCGTGACCTCCGGCGTGACAGGCCGGCGTTGTAACCAACTCTACTACAACCCCTCACATATAACTTAAGCTCTTCTCAATTAACCGAATCTTTCAGCAACTTACCTGCTTTAAATTTCGGAACCTTGGAAGCTTTTATTTCCAAACGCTCACCCGTCTGAGGATTCTTCCCTACACGAGCAGCACGTTCCCCAACGCTAAAAGTGCCAAATCCCACAATCGTAATCTTGTCGCCTTGTTTCAAAGCCTCGGATATGGCATTTACCGTCGCATCAAGGGCTTTTCCGGCCTGCGCTTTGGTCAGGTCGGCCTCTCTCGCAATCGCATTGACAAGCTCCGCCTTCGTCACATCCACCTCCAACAAGCCAGCAAATGTTTACTTGCCCGAAAAACTCGCTCCTTATACAAATCATTTTGCAATGTGTCAATCCTAAAAAAGCATCCCGGGCAAAATATCCGCTCCACACTTCAAAAGACGTGGCACCATCCCCTGAAACAGCCTGTTCAAACCCGCGGCACCACTCGCAAAAAATTATATAAATAGGAAAGAGAAAAGTTTAAAGTTCCTTCACAGTACAGAAAAGCTCACCGAAGAGGAGTTTCCCATGGCCGACATTGACCGTTCCCGATCCCTTTTTCAACAGGCAAAATCTTTCTTCCCCGGAGGCGTAAACAGCCCTGTCCGCGCTTTCAAGGCGGTCGGCGGTACTCCCCTGTTTTTCCAACGCGGCGAAGGCGCCTGTCTCTTTGACGAAGATGGCAAAAAATATGTGGATTTTGTCTGCTCCTGGGGACCGCTGATTCTGGGGTACGGACATCCGCAGATCCTTGAGGCAATCGATGTGGCCATGCGTCATGGCACATCCTTCGGCGCGCCCTGCGCCAATGAAATCCAGCTGGCCCGGCATATCCGGGACGGATTCCCGCATATGGAAAAAATGCGCATGGTTTCCTCGGGAACCGAAGCCGCCATGACCGCCATCAGGCTGGCAAGAGCCTTTACCGGCCGGGACATGATTATCAAATTTGCGGGATGTTATCATGGGCACAGCGACTCCCT
>JAFZPK010000191.1 GCA_017552515.1 Deltaproteobacteria bacterium
ATAATGAGCGCGGCGCTGAAGAATTTGGGAAGGAACAGCAGCGCGGCGGTGAAAGCCAGCAGTGCCAAAGGCCATGAGGGATCCCAAACCGGCCAGTGCGGAAAGAGCGAAGGCGTTGTGGGGAAGTAGACCGGCTTGCGCACGGCCATGAGAATTGCCTCCGTGGTGGAAAGCAGCAGCAGCAAAAACCACAGGAAGGCGGAAATATAGCTCATGGCGCCGTTAAGAAACAGTACTCGGTGCGTGGGAAACAGCCCGCGGGTAAAGACCAGCCGCAGATGCTGCAGATTGCCGGTACACCAGCGGCGGTCCCGTTTCAGTTCCGCCAGCAGGGTTGGAGGCGTTTCCTCATAGCTGCCGGGAAGGTTGAAGGCGAGCCATACGCCCCAGCCCGCGCGGCGCATCAGGGCGGACTCCACGAAGTCGTGGCTCATGATATCGCCGCCCAGCGGCGGTTTGCCGGGAAGACGGGGCAGGGCGCAGTGTTCCATGAAAGGTTTGATACGGATAATGGCGTTGTGCCCCCAGAACTGGGCGTCGCCCAGCTGCATGCTGTGCAGTCCGGCGGCAAACATGGGGCCATAGGCGCGGTTGCAGAACTGCTGTACCCTGGCCAGCAGCGTCTCGCGTCCGGTGACTGCCGGGGCGGTCTGCAGGATGCCGACCCGGCGTTGATGCTCCATGGTAATGACCATCTGTTTGAGGGTTTCTCCGGACATGACGCTGTCGGCGTCCATAACCACCATGTAGGTGTAGCTCTTTCCGAAACGGCGGCAGAAATCGGCCACGTTGCCGCTCTTGCGCTTCAGGTTGATGCGGCGCCTCCGGTAGAAGATTTTTCCCTCGGCCTGCAGGGCCTGGCAGAGGTGCTTCCAGGCGATTTCCTCTTCGACCCAGGCATCTGGCTGGGCGGTGTCGCTGAGGATGAAAATGTCGAAGCCTTCACGTTGACCGGCACGTTCCAGCGAGCGCCAGGTAGCAGCGATTCCAGCGCAGACCCTTCCCATGTTTTCCCTGCAGACCGGAAACAAAATGGCGGTTTTCACGTTGGGGCGGATGACCGTCTCCTTTTCGGCGACGCGGGTGAGTATCATCCGGTCGAAGTGGCGCACCAGTGTGGCGAAGCCCAGCATGGCCGTCCAGAATCCGATGGAGATCCAGGCAAGGAGCAGCACAAAGACTGCAATCAGTATTATTTCCAGAACAGTTGAGCCCTTTTGGGGCAGAATGGTGGAAAAAACTGGTCCGGCAATCAGCGCGGGACCGATGACCAGTATCGCAAGGATGATACGCCGGAACAGGGCGACGCGGCACCACGGCTCGTTGAAGAATTCATGCTCCGTGCGTGGTGTGCGAAACCGGGCAAGCGGATCGGTGGAACTTACCTTGAATCCCAGCTTTTTTTTCAGCCGTTGCAGCAGACGTGAAACCGCCGTCCACCACGGACGGCGATCCATTTCCTCCGGTGTCATGTGCCCCCGCACCATTGCGGGCAGTGCTGCCGGCACCGGGTCAAACGGTGGTTTGTCCAGCCGGGCGCGCAGTATGCGCATCGCCTGTGCCCCGGGAGAAGTTTCCGGTGAAGGTGGCATGTGCTGCAGTTCCTGCATGACACTGGAGGCGATTTCCAGACGGCGCGATTCAGAAAGCGGCAGCTCATGCAGGTAGCGCATGAGCCGCCGTCCTGCCTGTTCCAAAGGATCTTTTTGTTTGAACGTCATGGCGGCAAATACCCGTTATGGCGGTTTGGGTTTTTTTGTATTTACGGTTTAAAGGCGTAGCTCCAGGTTTCGCTGACGATGTCCTGGCCATGCTTCAGAAAGGCCCGCAGTTCCAAAGGCGGACGTTTGTCCGGAAGAATATGCGCCAGTTTGGAAGTTTCATCCATTTTGACACTCAGCGTCAGCCTCCAGCCGCCGGTAACCGGGTTGCGAAAAGTCTGACACTCCAAAATCTTTCCGCCTTCACCGGCCCAGACATCCGGTATGAGCTCGGTATCCGGCGGAAGTGCCCGCAGCGTTTCGCCTTCAAAATCCAGTACAAAGATTTTACCGTTGCCACAGTTTGGATCTTTGCCTATCCGTGTGGCGACAACATATCCCGTAGGCGGCAGTACCCGTTCCGCATCCAGCCAGCGCAGCCGGTAGTCGAAGCTGTGGCGCTGGTGTGGTGCCAGCGCTTGTTCCGGAATCCAGTAGGCCACGATGTTGTCGTGAATGTCGTCGATCGTGGGGATCTGCACCAGTTCCAGACGGCCGGGGCCCCATGCGTTCAGGGGCTCTACCCAGGTGCCAGGGCGGATTTCGTAATGTGCCTCCAGATCCTGGTAGTTGGCAAAGTTCCGGTCACGTTGCACAAGACCAAAGCCCCGGATATCCGGCGCGGAAAAACTGTTGAGCTGAAGGGAAACAGGGTTCTGCAGGGGCCGCCACAGCCGTTCACCGTTGTTGAAAAAGACCTGCAGGCCATCCGAATCATGCACTTCCGGGCGGAAATCGTCAAACTTGCGGGAACCGCTGTTTTCGCCGATGAAGAACATGCTGTTGAGCGGCGCGATGCCCACCTTGGCGATAGTGGTGCGCGGTATCACCACGCTCTGCACCTCCATGACGGTTTCTTCGCCGGGAAAGATCTTGTAGGCATAGGCGCCGGTGATGCGTGGACTATCCAACAGGGCATAGACCTGCAAATACTTTTGGCCGGCAGCCGGTTTTTCAATCCAGAATTCCCTGAACCACGGAAATTCCTCGCCTTCCGATGTGGCGGTGGCAACAGCCAGACCGCGGGCCAGCATCCCGTAGCGGTGGGAACGCCCGATGGCGCGCAGATAGCTGGCGCCCAGAAAAACCGCGATTTCGTCGAAGTACTGTTCACTCTTGATCGGACCGTGTATGCGGAATCCGGCAAAGCCGATCTCGTCGGGAACCTGCTGGGCAAAGGCATTTTTGCCGTAGTCAAACATGGTCTTGAAGCCCTGGAGCGTGGTCAGCCCGTTTTCGTCAAAGATGTTGATCCGGACACGGCGATCGTAGTGAAAGCCCGGATGGAAGAACTGAATCTCGAAGGGAAGCCCCTGGCC
>JAFZPK010000192.1 GCA_017552515.1 Deltaproteobacteria bacterium
ATTAATTGGGATATATGTTGTTCTGTAAACAAGCATTCACTTAAAAATATTCTTTCATGGTGTTCTATACCAAAAGCAGAGTAATAATCATTATATTTGTAATCTCCACCTTTAATTTTATCTCCGATAATCATTCTTACATTTGGAATGGACAAGCTATCAGCAGTTACCAAACCATGCAAAGAAGACGATATGACAAATTCGCACTGGGCCAATTTGCCAATAAATGTCTCCGAATCAGATTGAACATCAATAACTATAGAATTGTTTACTTTTATATTGTTTAGCAGTTCACTATTACTATCAACATAATGAGGAACAATACCCAGTTTATATTTCTTGCTGATATGTTCGACCTTAAACAGCCTTGGAACTAACAACCCTGGATCTCCAACTGCCACATTTTCTGCAATTTTAACCATGGGATCGTTCTTAATGCGGTTTAACGTATGATATCCACGGACAGCACGGACATCTAACCGCCTAAACAGTTTTGCATTTTTCTCCTCGGCTTTAATGAAACCGGATCCCCATACAATCAATGGTTTAGATAAAAACGTTCTTATTCTTTCCCAAAGCCATTTTCTTGAATAAAAACCTCCCATCAAACTTCCTATGGCAATAATCTCGGCCTGCTTTTTATTCGCATAGGCAACTTCTATATTTGATAATTTCCTGAAATAGTCAATATTTAACAAATCTCCAAAATTCTTTGGTGAGTGGCGATAATATACACGTTTTATCATCTATTGTGCCCTCTCCACAGGTTTCTGCGTTTATGAACGCCCCTTCCAGCGATTCCAGACGAAAAGCAGCAGTTCGCGCAAATATCCATCTTCTTTGGGCAGATCGCGCAGAAAACGTTTTTGATCCTTGCATTGCGCAGCAGCGCGGAGCCATCCGCCGCACCAGGCACCATCCAGATCCGTTAGTACCGGACGCTGCCGCGTATCCAGCAAAATATTGTTCCACTTCAGATCGCCGTGGACACAGCCCAGATGATGCATCATCCCCAACATCATTGCCACCCGCACCAGCACCGTCTTCTTGCCAAATTCATCCAGTTGCGGCCAAAGAACGCTCAAACGGCTGGCGGGCTCCACAAACTCCGACACCAGATAGGAACGTTGCAGCCTGCTCCTCCGCCGCTCTTCTAGGCAGACAAGCGGACGCGGAACCGGCAAACCGCGCTCACAAAAACCGTGGCAGACCTGCCAGACCCGCAGCGCCCGGGAACGGCGTACCAGGCTTTTCAGCTGATACCACCAGCCCTTGTTGTTGTACCGTTTGACGAAATAACGCTTTCCTCCGATCGTTACCGCCGTGGCATAGACGGTATGACCGTTCTTCATGAGCGTGCCGGTGGCCATCAGCCGATCGGGATCCGGCAGCAAGGCTTCCATCAACCGATCGCTTTCCTCACCGCGCACCCGCCAAATGCGGAAATGGTTTTGCTCCCGGACAAAACGGCTGTTACTGAAAAGCGAACGCCTGGCCTTCTTGCGCCAGACGCGCATGGAAAACCTGCAGGCCGCACGATCCAGCGCGGAAAGCACATCACGCCGTACAATGCTGCCGCCGCTTTCGTCCCACAGACCCGCCGCCTGCCCATAGGCCCTGAAAAAACGTAAACGCGTCGAACGACTGGCAAGCATCCAGACATTGGCGGCAAGCTGCGCCAGACTGGCGATACGCTCACGCAGAGAAAGCGGCCGCGTACACAGGCGCACCGCCCCCACATCCAGCAGGACAAAGGCCCCTTCAGGTGTGCGCAGAATGTTGCCCAGATGCAGATCCTTATGCTGCACGCCACACTCGTGCAAATGCGCGATATAGGCCGCAAATTCGCGGGTTATGCGCCGCATTTCGGAGGCATGAAAAGGCGGCTTCTCCGGAAGACCGGAAAGCAGGGAACGCAGCGAAGCGCCCTCCACCGCCTTTGTTATCAGCACATCACGCTCCAGCACAGCATGCGAACAGGCGCGCCCAAAACCCAGCACCTCCGGCACACCGACGCCGCGCCGCGCAAGGGCAAGCAGCATCCGTCCCTCCCTGCGCGCGGAACCGCCCGCAAAGGTCCGCAGCAAAGAAAGCGGCGAACGTTCGTAAAGCGTTTCCTTGTAATAGCAGCCCTGCGCCCAAAATACCCGGCGACGGGCATTGGACTTGACGAGCACAGCATTTTCCGGCTCACCCAAAGGCAACGCCGCATCCCGATAGTCCCAGCGAATTCCGGAAAGATTCAGCATGATGCCCGTTCCTTTCGCTCCCGGGCCACTGTGCGCATCAGTTCCAGCATTTCGCGCAGATTGCGTTCCAGCGTATAATTCAGCGATGTCTCATAGGCGCAAACGCCCATCCGCGCCCGTTCTTCGCGAGAAAGCGCCAAAAAGGCGCGCAAAATACCGGCCAGCTCCTCAGCATCGTCCGCCCGCCGCTGTACCCAACCGTTGACACCATCGCGCAGCAGTTCCGCCGCGCCGTTGGAGGAGCTGGTTATCACCGGGAGGGCACAGGCCATCGCCTCCAGACAGACATTGGCGAAAGGATCGTAGCTCGTCGGCAGCACCAGCACATCTGCCGCGGCGTAGTAACGCAGCACCTCTCTTGCGGGCGGCAAGAAATGCAGCCGTTCCGCCACACCCAGTTCCCCGGCACGTTTCATGAAACGCGCGGGATTGCCACGGCCCACCACGACCGCATGAACCATCTCCGGAAGCGAAGGCAAGGTTTCCATCAGAGTATTCACCCCCTTGCGCCGCCAGTCGTTGGCCACGCACAGCAAGGCGATATCACCATCGCGCAAACCCAGGGAGCCCCGGGTTTCCTCCCGCAGCGGCATTGCCTTTTCCGGCCCAAAGCATGTGTGATCGACGCCGTTGTACACCACTGCCGTTCTCTCCGGACGAACGCCCATCCGCTGTACCACATAATCCCGGATCATCGCGGAATTGGCCACCACGAAGCGACAACCGTCTTCGGCAAACAACCGCCTTTCAAGCGCCAAATTGATCAGATGAAAAGGATTGGCCAGCAAGGCCGGAAAACGCCGCCACCAGGCCGGATAGTGGCGCTCCAGCGCCAGCCGGTGCACACCGTCGCCCAAACGGAAAATATCCAGCGGGAAAAAACGCGTCAGGCCATACACCACATCAAAAGGCCCACAGGCAAACAGCGCCCTGCGCACCGTGCGCTGAAAACCCAGGAAACGCCACCAGCCCGGACCGGAAAAACCGGGAACCGGATGCGTCACCGCCTCTTCCGGCAAATCTTCCATCCGTTGGGCGAAGATATGCGTCTCATGGCCATCGGCGCACAGTGCGCGGGCAAAATTGACGGAAAAGCGCTCGCGCCCGCCATGGCTGACAGAAAAGACCGGATTGATCAGGGCCACCTTCATCGCTGCTCATCCTCTGTGTATGATTTCCCCAAAACAACGTTCCAGACGTTCCGCCCGCCGTTCCCAGGTAAAGTTCCTCGCCTGTTCCAGACCGCGGGCCGCCATGCGGGAGGCGTTTTCCGGATCGGCCATCACGCGCCGAAGCGCCTGCGCCAGCGCTTCGGGATCACCGGGCGCAAACAGCACACCATTGACACCGTCGATGAGATCTTCGCGCAGCACTTTCAGATCGGCCGCCACCACCGGACGTCCCCAGGCCAGATACTCGTACAGCTTGGTATGAGCCACATAGGACATCTTCCCATCCGCGCGGCTGGGCATCACAAAGATATGCGCCCGAGCAGCATGGGCAGACACTGCGCCCGGAGCGACAAAACCATGAAAGGTCACGCGCTCTGCAACCCCCTCTGCATGTGCCAGATTCCGGAGCGCCTGCAGATGATCGTCGCGGCCGCCGACGATCTCCAGCGTCACCGCCAAAGGCAACAGGGCAAGCGCCCGAATCAGGATATCCACACCCTGCAAGGGATAGAGCTGCCCGATGTAGCACAGCCTCCAGGAAACGTTATCCCCAGGAGGCTCAAAGGGGGCGATCTTTCCCGGATCGGCCGCCAGCGGCACCAGATGGCAGGGCGGCAGATTGCTGTAGAGCCGCTCCATTACGGCACGCAGGCTGGCCGTCGTGGTTATCAGCGCTGTCACGCCGGAAAAGACGCGCTGTTCGCGGGAATCCGGCTTCTCATAGCCTGGCGCCGCAAGACCATGCACCTCATAGGCGACCGGCAATGCGCGCAACCTGCGCCACGCCAGCAGTTTCTCCCCCAGCTTGATTTCGGAGAGGTAGACCAAATCGGGGTTCAGACAGGCCATCAGCTTCTCCAATTTGCGCCTGCAAAAGAAGTTGAAGACACCGTGCCATGACAGCGACAGCCAGCGGGTTTTCAGGCGAAGAACCGGCAACTGGACCAAATGCAGGTTGGGATGCGGTTCCAGGCCATAATGACGAACAATTGCCGCCGGATCGGCCGCCGTCCGGCCCATCAGCAGCCAGACCTGATGCCCGCGGCAGGCCAGGGCATGGCAGGTACGCATAACCAGCACGTCATGAGCCCTCCGCAGCATGAAGCGTTGATTGTGGGGATAGAGAATGATCATGGAGCGCCCTCCATGCGCCGGTAAACGGCAACCGCCAGCCGCCGGCCCGTAAAGACTCGTTCCCGCGAGAAACAGCTCGCCAACTTTTCCGGAAAGGACGCGGCATCCGGAGCTTCCACCACCAGGGTGGCGATATCCCGCCGCTGCGGAAGCAACTTTTCCACTTTCTCCACTGCCCTCTCCTCCACGGCAGCATAACGGCTGCGGGGAAAACGGGCATGAAACATCGTCCGCTCGCTGTTGGTCAATACGCCGGAAACATGTTCTCCCCGAAGCCACATCCCGGCTTCCCGTACCGCCAGATCATTTTCCCGCGAACGGTTGAACGATTTGTTCAAGGGGCCAAGAACCATCACCAGCAGCAGCGCCGCCGTCAGCAAACGGGGGAAACGGCTGGCGCGTGCCTTTTCAAACAGCCAGGTCATGCCCAAACCCGCCAGCGGCAAAAGAAACAGCGTCGGAGCCGCCAGATAGCGTCCGGAGAGAAAGTTGTGCGTTAGGATGAAAAAATAACCCATCCCCCAGTAGGACAGCGTCACCCAGAAGAGCGTATACCAGCCCGGGCACTGGTGATCGCGCCGGAAAAAGCCCGCCACCAGCGGCAGCACCAGCACCCCCATCAGAAGACGGATCTGACGTTCCGCAATCCCTATCAAATAGATCAACCAGATATGGTGACGGGCAATTTCAAAGAAATCCGACCGCCATCTGCCGCCGGGAAACAGTTCCTCCACATCATGCAGATAATGATAGATCTGCATGTAACAGGCCATCGGATCCCCGCCGAAATAGTGGGAACCGATACGTTCCCCTATCAGGGCGCCCACACTTCCCTCGGTAAAACCTCCTGCCAGCGCCCACAGTCCTGCAAGCACCAGTCCCAAAAACGGCAGCACGGCAAAGCCCAGCAAACACCGTCCCCAAACACGCCATTGGCGCGTGGCAACAGCCAGAACCACCAGTTCAATGGCAAAAGCCAGAACCAGGACGATGCCCTCCAACCGGAACAACGAGGCAAACGCGGCGCTCAAAAAGGCCGGCAGAAACCAGATCCAGCGCTGTCTCATCACACCACGCACACCCAAAAACAGCGCGCTCACGATAAAAAACAGAAAAGCCCCGTCCTTGTAGAGCGAAGTGGCCAGAGTGTTGAACAGCGGCATCGTCACAAACAGGCAACAGCACCAAAAAGCCGCGGCACGCCCGGCCAAATCTCTGGCCAGCAGATAGAGCGGAATGACAGTCAGCGTGAGAAAGACGACGGACACCGCCTGTCCGGCCCGCAGCCAGTCGGGGATAACCTTCAAAACCGCGCTTAAAGCCAGCGGATAGGCCAGCATCTTCTCGTGGACGAAAGCCTGAGCCCAATGCCCGTCCAAAAGCTCCAGTGCCGCGTTGATGTAGCGCACACCATCGTTGTTGACCACACAAACATTCGCCGCAAGCACAAGGTGAACGACAAGAGCCGCAAGCAGCAGCAACACCAGCTCACAGCCGGAAAACCCGCGGCGAAATGTGGCCAGAACAGATCTCACGGCAATTCTCCCCGCGCCCTGCGCGCCCTGTGAAGCTTGGCGTCATGGCGGGCAATACGGGTGGTCTTGGCCACAATCCGCAGCAGCATCCGGCGCGCGCGCTGGTCAAGCCGCCCTATTCCCAGATAGGAAAGCAAAAAGCGTAAACGCCGCCCCGAAGAGAGACGCCCGGTGGCCTTTGCCGAGTAGTTGAGCTGCGCCAAATCCTTTATCACGCGGTAGTCATGCAGCGGGCTCTTCAGTTCCACCCGTTGCAGATCCAGCAGATAGAAACGCCGTTCACTGTCCATGAAGATGTGGTTCAGATACAGATCCTGATGTTTGAATCCCTGATCGTGAAAGCGCCGGATCAGGGCCGCCAGCTTGTGGCTCAGGATGTTGCGTTCCCCAAACTCCATCCGGAAAAAGTCGTCCTGCAGGATCTCGTCCAGCGCGATAGCGCCATAGAGAGCCTCCGTCACCAAAAAGGAGGCGATCTCAATGTTCTTCCAGGTCTGGCCCCCCCGGGCTACCGGCGTTACCACCGGAAT
>JAFZPK010000193.1 GCA_017552515.1 Deltaproteobacteria bacterium
CGGGTTTTCTGCTCCAGCACTTCACGATCAAGGCCAAACACATACCCATGATAAGGGCAAAAGCCGATCGTCGTTTCTGTGGCCTTCTGGGCGGTTATTTTGTGACGCCGCCGTAAATTAGCTACGGGGCTTTCACGCGATTTCTTACTTTAGTTATTCCGGGATATCCTGTAATCCGTAATCATCCTGAACATACTTTTTTGCCTGTTCTGGCGTAAGTTCAAAATGGTCTACTCGCCACTTCCAGTCTCCAATCCTTGCATATAAATAGCGCCAATCCCAATCTGACCATTTATTGTTCTTGTGCCACAACGATTGGGCTTTATCTCCCTTCGTTCTTATAAGTACACAATGGTCAGTCCAATAACGATATCCATTATCTTCCGCCACGGTATTCACCTCCAATCTTTAAGGTTCCAATTGGTGGGTTATTCGGGAATATCGTCCAGGCCATAACAAATCTTTGCAAGTCGCTTCGCTTGCTCCAGTGTAAGTTCCCGATTCTCAAGCCGCCACTTCCAATCTCCGATATTTGCAAACTCATTGCGCCATTTCCACTCTGACCATTTTATCGGATTATTCCATAGCGCCCACGCCTTATCTCCCTTGGTCCGAACAAGAAGATCGTGATCGGCCCAATAACTATAACCGTTCTTATCTGCCTCCATGATATTCGCCTCCATCAATCAATTCGTTGGCCGTAGGGGCAAAGTTCCTAGCCGCCATTACTCGCCCCTAAATGCCGCCTTGCCCATCTCAATAAGTTGTTCCGGGGTGAAACTGGATAGATCGAAGGTTGTCCCCTTTGGCGTCATACTTCCGTCGGGGCTTGTCATCTCTATCTGGCTGGTTTCTCTCATTCCAAGCTGTGTCTTGCAGTAAAAGAGCAGTTCCGCCGTATGTCCCGCCTTAGCCCGGTCAAAGAGCGTTTTTCGGATCGACAGGTGGGCTTCGCGTTTGCCCTTTTTCAGCTCCCTTTGATAAAGCCGGTGCATGGTTTCAACTGACATGTCAATGCGCCCGGCTATATCTTCTTCAGGTTCCCCATATTGGGCGCACACCTGTACGAGCTTTGCTTCCTGCGGGTTATATTTTTTTCGTGGTCTCGCCATTTCTTTTTTATAACTCCGAAAAATTAACCTCCAGCGCAACCGGCAACCCAATTAAATTTCCGATCGTGGTTACCAACATAATAGGCTAGTCTGTTGTCAATCGGCGGCCTGTGCGCCCCGTGAAGGCACGATCTCCGGCCCGCCCTTATCCTGATACTCACCGAAAGAAGATCGCGCCCTGTGGGAAGACTATGCCGCCGCCGTTTTCTTCTCCCACAACGCCGCCCAGTATTTTCGTTCTTCAGATGTCAGCGGCTCGTTCCACCGGCCACACCATTTCGGGCAGTCCTTCCGGCAGATCCACATATCCAGGAACGGGCAGAATGTCACCACACCGCGCCGCCGTTCCTTCTCCAGCTCGTTGTTGAACTCTTCCAGAGTAGTACACCCTTCGGATGGTTGAGACGGCTTCCAGCCCTTGCAGGGCTCCAGCACCGCCATGATCTCCCGCCGGTGTTTGCAGGCATAGAGCCAGCATTGCCACTCACAGTCAGCGGGAAGCACCTTTGCAGCGCGTGTCGGAAGTGCGCCCGGCCTCACATCCCAGAACTTCTCCCAGCCTTGCCTAACTGCCCAAACCACTTGGCCAGCGTCATTCTGGGACAGGTCAAGCCCCACATCCCGGAACCATGCCAGATGGAAGCCGCCCTGGAACCATGCCTCATTCCTCAACTCTTGCAGGATCTCCCGTTCATGTACCCGGCAATACTGGCGGCACTTCTCCCGCCGATCCTCTGGCAGGTTCTCCAGCCCCAGCACCTCGAAAGAATCACCGGCTAGCACCGGCACAAGACCAGCCTTGCGAAGGATGGACAGGGAAGAAGGCTTTTTATTTTTTGGATATATAATCCCAATATTCCCAGTATTCCCAAAATCCTTCTTTTTACCATTGCAAGACTGGATTTTGGTATTTACGGGAATATTGGGACTAAGTACGTCATTTTTAAAACCGCTTCCGAACTTTTCCCATAATCCCATCTCGTCACCCCTTCAGGGCTTTGGGATTCACAAGGTAATTGGGTCGTGCCGGACGCCCAGCTCCCGTTCGTTCCCCAGATGGAAGCTCGTAGATGTAGAAGCATTCCCGCAGCTCTTTGAGAGCCGGAATCAGCTTGTCAACGTGGCGGAAAAATCCTTTTGTGCCCTGCCATACTTCGCGGAAAGTGAACCGACTGGATCCCGTCCGTTCTATCCATTCAAGGACTTTTTTCGCGCCGTTCGTCGCCTCGTCTGTACCCATCAGCTCATAGGCTTTTTTCGCGTGTCTGCTCAGCGCAGCCCCCATTCTAATTGCCTTTTCCATGGTCTCCGGCGCTATCTTCTCCTCCCATGGTTTGTCATAGGAAACCAGATGGAAAAGTCCCGCCAGCCTCACCACAAAACCGGCAATCTTGCCGCCCCAATCCTGCATGAATTCAAACTCGCCGCCCGGCCTTAACGCTTCTTCCACGCCCTCGGAAAATTGGATCCATCGCTCAAGCGCTCCCGGCGAAAGCTCCAGATTGATCGGTTCTGGTCGTTCACCATCAGCCCACCATTCAGAGGGGAGAAGGCGGTTGATCACGGCATGGAACGCGCTTTGGGTCTCTTCCTGCATCGGTTTTGGATCTCTTACATTGCGCCTTCCCATGTTGCTCGCCGGGTAGAAGTAGAGAATGCGGCAGTCCCCCCCGCGCCCTCGGAATACTTCTGACGCGCTTCGCCGCGTCAGTACAACTTCCTGCGCGGTAATGCCCACCGTCAACAATGGCTCTTTAAGAATGACGGTCCCCGTTTTTCGTGGAATCCGGCACGGCATTCCAAAGCACCCTTTTAAAAACAAATCCAAATTGGGAACGCCTCTGCTGTACATCCCCGCCAGAATCTCAAAAACTCCAGCTTCGTCGGAAAGAAGCGCCATCCGCTCATTTTGCTCTTCCATAAGCACGGAAAGCGCCTCAGGGGTCGGGGAATCCGTCCATAGGGCAGGCACGCGCAATTCTGGCGGCATTTCATCTTCAAGGTCCCGGATTTCGTCAAGAATCTTCTGCCGGTCCTCGTTCTTGCATTTGGCGTATTCGTTGTTTTTAAGCTCAATCCTCTTGGTCAACGCTTTGCGAATACGGTTCCTTCGTTCGATTTCCGGCTCCAGTCTCTCTCTTTGACGGTCTTCCCATTCAATAAGCGGCTTCATCGCCGCTTTGACTACTGCGGATTTCCGGTTGGAAGCGTTCAAAATGCACAACGTGTAGAGACACAGCCATTCAAAATAATTTTCCCTGACATGGACTCTGTAAATTAGAGCCGCCGCCGTCGCCACTACTGCAAGCACCATGGAAACAGTCAGTTCAAAAGGCACCTGAACTTCTTCTGTCAATTCTGCGCAATAATCGCCCAATACCGGCGGCAACATGTCCCGCGTGATTTGGGGCAATTCCGCATCAGTCAGAAGAACCGGTTCATCCCATTCAAAGCCTTCTTCACCGGGTTTCGGTCCGCCATCTGTTCCCTCCCTTGCTGGCGCGTTCCGTGGCATTGCCGCCTTCCAAGCGCTCGCCATCGTCTTGTGAATCTCGGAATCTGACAGGCCCGTTTCCCTCGCCATCGCCTCAATCGCTGCATAAACCTCTTCGCCATCCAGAGCGCCGCCTTTTGCCAACCCGGCAAGCTTGATCGTCACCTCGTTCAACGTGTCATTCCGGGTGCCTTTTGAAGCGTCCTTCAGCACTGCCAGCTCATCCTCAAGCGCCTTGCGGCCATACGCTGTCCCACCATTCGGAGTCACCCCGGCAACCTGCGCCACTGGTAAGGATGGAGCAGGCTTTTCTTTCTTTTTCGTGACAAGTTCCAGCAGGGGAGCAGGTGTTTCAGCAGGCAGAACTGGAAATATGACTTTGTACGCTTTGCCGTTATCAAGGTTTGTGTATGGCGGGATACAAGCATAACCGTCATCACCTCGTATATCCACACCGGGCAAAATCCCGGCTTTGGTCACGATCTCTACGCCAGCGGGCACTTCATAGCAGTAGTGAACACCGTCGCTGGGCGTTTTAATGGTCAATGTCCTCGGTGGAAATTCCAGCCCATGCGCCTGGAAAAACTCCCTGATGGTTTCTCGCCCGTCTGCGGTCATTTTTCCTGTTTTCTTGTCCAATTTCGGAACGTCACCATCGAATACCCAAAAGCCATTTGTTGCCCCCGTGGGCGCGCCCCACATGCAACCGGCATACTGTTTTGTCCATGCCTCAAGCTGTGCCGGGTCGTTGGTGGCATCTTTGAAACCATGTGCCGTCAATGGCGCTTTGGCTCTATGATCTTCGTCAATGGTCCTCGCCCTGCATGGAAAGCGTTTCAGGCCGTCAAACCACTTCTGGACAGCAGTTTCACCCACAGCCGGATCCAGCTTGCCGCCCGCGCCAGCATCACTGCCGGACGCGGCAAACGTTGCGGTCAGTTCTTCAGGAGAAATATAAACGTCCGTTTCCTCATCGTTTGTGAAAACCAAATCGGCCAGGTCATCAACCGGCCCGGAAATGCTCGGATTTTCTGTCATGTCCCAAAGCCTTTCGGATAAAAAAAGGGCGTCCCAAGACTCGAAAGCTCAGAGCGCCCTTGAATAAAAATACCTTAAACATCAATAACTTATGAGATTTGCAGAGGCTTTTTCTTTGACATGATTGGCAGGTTTTTGTATCCTATATGTCCTTTCAGGGACATGTTATGCAAAGATACCATCGACACCTGCCATACCATGTCTGGATCGCCCGGTTCTCTCTCCAAAAAACCGGGCTTTCCTTTTTCGGCCCCATCCATTTTCACACTCCCATCATTTTTTCAGCCTTTCAAGACAGCCGGAATCGCAGCTACAACGCGCATCAAAGCGATCGGCGATAGCGTTCACGTGCTTTTGAAGCGAGCCAATCAGCGCGCATGAACAACAATCTGGCTGCAAGTTTTGCTCAAAATCGTCCAGTGCTTTAAAAAGGATTGAAATGTCAGTGCCCACATTCATCAAGCAGTGCCTCCTTCCGCCTTCCATTCATCATGCAGCCTGCGGATATCATCCAGCGTCAGACAGCTTGCATCCTGTATGCGGCCTATTCTGTCATTTATTGCATCAATCTCCCAGAGTAATTGCCGTATAGCCCGGCCCCTTTTCCCGCCAATACGAAGTTTCGATTCAAAGGTTTTGTTCATGCAAGCCCCCCCATTCCTGCGGCTTTTCCGACATCCGCACACGTATCCGCCCCCTTTTTCCATTCGCCCCTTAAAGCGGCTTCAACCTCGGAGCGGAACCACCGGGGGGAACGTTCGGACAGATACCGCGCTTTTGGGAACCGTTCCGCCGCGATCAAGCGGTCGAGTGTGCTTTTTCCAATTTTACACAACGCGCATGTTTCAGATTTGGTCAAAGCCTCATCCCTTTTTGACACTTCATCCATGATGGAAAACCTTTCTGCCCAAAGGGCTTTTTGGTGTCATAATTGGCACTATGGAATAATGAGATAAAGGCATCCGACTTGTCAAGCTGAAACCGGAATCAGTGTGACAATGGCCTTTTATGCACGGTTGAATATCGTAAAAAAAATACATTGATTTTCTTTGCATCCGTATCATTTTATTTCCAATCGTATAACAAATTGTTATAAAAATTTGATTTTTTTGATTACAAAAAATCAAATATGCATTCTTTATTTTTTTATTTACTCAAACTTTGCTTCAGGGTTCTCTATGGTTCATTCTCCTTTTCAAGTTGTTGACGCGCCTGCTCCCGCAGACTGTCCAAATAATCCGCCCATTCCTGCATCATACGAGTTCTTTCTTCTAAATGCTGTGCCCGATTGTATGCGCTCCCCAGCCTATCAGGGACACTATGCGCAAGCTGCGCCTCTATCGCATCCGGGGAAAAGTGCAATCGTTCATGTAACATGGTGCGGGCCATTGCCCTAAAACCGTGAATACACATTGTTTTTCGGTCATATCCCATGCGGATCAAGGCGTTGCGAAGTCCTTCTGACGTCAATGGTTTTGCCGCGTCTCTCTGCGAAGGGAAAACCAGATCGCCACGCCGCCGGAAAGGTTCCATCTCCCCAAAAAGCTTTAGCGACTGTCTTGACAATGGGACAAGATGATCGCGCTTCATCTTCATCCGCGCCGCCGGAATGGTCCAGGTTGCCGCCTTAAGGTCAATCTCTGGCCATCGTGCGCCGCGTAATTCGCCGCTTCTAACGAACAGATAGGACATTAACCGCAAGGCATATCGCATACTGACGTCGCCCGGATAGCTTTCAATCGCCAGCATCAACCGTCCCACTTCTGCCGGATCGATAATGGCTGACCGGTGGACAACTGGCGGTGCTTTGGGCAGATATTCCGACAGCTTATAGGACGGATCCTGCGCTGTGTATTTCATCAAAAGAGCATAACGACATATCTGCCCGGTGAGCTGGTACATGCGCCCCTGCAAATCCCGGTAATGCGACAGAGGTTCCAAGGCCGCCAAAATGTCACGGGGTTCCAATGACGCCATAGACACATCTCCAATTTGGGGGAAAATGTGTTTCTCTAAGCGCTGCCAAACATCTCTTCGGTATCCTTCGGATTTGTCCGCCATTTGCTTTTCAAACCACTCAAGAGCGGTCCGCTGGAAGGTCTGTTTCTCTGCCTGTGACTGTCTCAGGGCTTGCGCCGCTTCTTCCCGCCGTGCGTCCATTGGGTTAATGCCTTGCGCCAATAGCTCTTTGGCCTTTTCCCTATGTTTCCTGGCCATTGTGAGCGACACAGCCGGATATTCCCCAAAGGATATGGTCAGGCGCTTCGTACGCTGAAAGCGGTAATCCATCCGCCAGTATTTCCGGCCCTGCGCCGTGACAATCAGGTAAAGCCCCCCGCCATCCGCTTTTCTGTACTGCATACCAGTAGCTTTCAGGTGCTTGATTGCGTAGTCAGTCAACGGCATATAATCCCCTTTTGGCTTTTCGTGACAGTATCGCCCGCACCCCTGCTCCGTGACAGTAATGTACCCGGTGTTACTGTTACTTTTTCTTGCTGGCTACTGTCTGTTTTACTGTCAAATTTTGGGGCTTGTGCGGTGTTTTGTGGTAATTAATGGAGCATAAAAACGCAAGAAAAGCAATGCCCTGCAAGCCTTATGGAGCTTTGCAGGGCATTGTTAATCGGCAGTTTGGCGCGCCAGGAGGGATTCGAACCCCCGGCCTACGGATTAGAAGTCCGTTGCTCTATCCAACTGAGCCACTGGCGCGCGGACATAAACATAACTGGTCGGGGCGAGAGGATTTGAACCTCCGACCCCCTGCTCCCAAGGCAGGTGCGCTACCAGGCTGCGCTACGCCCCGACCAAGGTTGCTTTTTCTAACACATGGTTTGCGGTTTCGCAATGAGAAAAGACCTAAAACGACCGTCATGAAAGAGGTGCTTTATAAAACAGCAGGCATACATCACTGGCGGCGCACTTCCATCCAGGCCACGAAAAGCGCCGCTACCAGCACAACACAGCCTATCAGTGGCCAATGCCCGATTCCCAGCAGCTGCGGCACGGTGAGCGCTCCCATATTGCCCCATGCGAGCAGAGTATCCTTGAGTTCGGGATACGCCTCCGCATACAGCGCCGCGCCAGCCAGCATTCCAAGCAGCGCCCACAGCGCATGCACGCGCCCCTCACCGAGCGCACCGGCTGCCATGACCGGGCAAAAACCGCCCAGTCCCCAGCCTATGCCAAACAGCACAGCGCCCACCATCTGCGCGCCCAAAACGGTTTCCTGAACATTCAGGGCAACAAGCCCCAGCTCATAACAGCAGTACCATCCCACCATGCCGGTCACCAGCGCGGAAAGCATAAACTTCAGCATGGTGCGATCGATAAGCCGCAAAAAACCGATTTGCGTTTCAAAGCGCAGTATCCGGCCGCGCTGCAGGAAAAATCCAAGCAAAAAGCCGCTCATCAGTCCCAGGGTCACCTCCATGGATAATCCCTCCCCCCATAAAGAAACCGGGCGGTCAAGACACCGGCAATCAAAAAAAGTACCAGGGCAACCAGCCCCTCCAGGGAGAGCTGCATAACATCGCCCAAACCGCAGCCGATGAGGCATCCTCCGGCCAGAAGAGCGCCAAACATGGCCAAAAATCCCCCGCCAAATGCCACCAGGCCACGCAGCCATGCGTTCTCACCAAAACGCCCGCTCCACATGGGCGGCACACTTTCCCTTTTGAAACCACCCTCCCGAAACGCGGCCAGCAATGCACCACCAAAGATGCCTACGACAAACATCACCTGCCAAAGCGCCCCGCCCTGTTGAAAGTATTCCTGACGGGCAGCGTGCTCCGGTACTGTGAGCCGCTCCAGCAGGGCAGCGATCCATACAAACGCGCCGGAAGCGTCCGGACATTGGCTCTTCCCCAGCAGCTGAGCGCTCACCACTGCCGAGCCGACAACCACAAGCCCCGTCAATATCCCGGCAAGATATGGATTCCAGCCTTTTTTCGACGCCATGTTCAACCTCCTTTACGGTTTTTCCTCGGTCAACCGGCACAGCCTGCGCCTCAAGCACGCAGACACTTTTTCAGGGTTTTTCCCCATTTTCGTGAAAAAAAGCCACACTTTCATTCCCTGCTCCAACAGCCAGTTTTTGATGGTAAAACGTGCAAAACTCATTTTCAACCGCCATTTCCCTCCTGTACGGCATGAAGCATGACTGTTGGCGCAAAGTTCGCAAGCCGTCACAGGGAGTCTTGCGCTCAATAACCGGGAAAGTGCCAGTAAAGGGGAGAAATGGAAAGAATAAACGAATGGCGGCAACGCTTTATTGAATATCTGCGTGTGGAGCGCAACATGTCTCTGCATACGCTTCGGGCCTATGATCAGGATCTGCGCGGATTCGAGCAGTTCCTTGCAACGCAGGACCTTTCTCCGGAAATCGAAGAAATAGATGCGCCCATGCTCAGAAACTATCTGGCCTGGCTCCATAAAGCTTCCGCCCGGCGCACCACCATTCACCGCAAGCTTTCGGCTCTGCGCGGCTTTTTCCGTTTTTTGGTTCGTCAACAGGCCGTCAAAAGCAATCCGGCGGAGATGATTTTCGCTCCCCGCCTGGAGAGGCGTCTGCCCAAGGTGCTGACAGTGGATGAAGTGTTTCAGCTGCTGGACGCCATCGAATGGGGGGACAGCCTGGCCGATCTGCGGGATCGTGCCGCATTCGAACTGCTCTATGCCTGCGGACTGCGGGTGGAGGAACTGGTCCATCTGGATGTGCCGGATGTGAGTTTTCCGCAGAAACTGGTGCGGGTTTTCGGCAAGGGGCGAAAGGAACGGCTTGTGCCGGTGGGAAGCCGGGCGCTGACAGCCCTGCGCGCCTATCTTGACCGGGGAGCGATGAACAGCGGCGCGCTCTTCCCCGGCCGCGGCAGCACCCGCATGAATCCCCGCACGGTGGAACGCCGTCTGGAACGCCGGATGTTGCAGGCCGGCATCACCAAACACGCCTCACCGCACACGCTGCGCCACTCCTTCGCCACCCATCTGCTGGATGGGGGCGCCGATCTGCGCGCGATCCAGGAACTGCTGGGGCACGCATCCCTGGCCGCCACCCAGCGCTATACGCAGGTCAGCCTGCAAAAACTGATGGAAGTCTACGACAGTGCCCATCCCCGCAGTAAAAAGAAACAGGAATGAGCACTACCATCAAGCATTTGCCGCAGCAGATTTCCGGTTGATCAGGAACTGCTGCAAAATCGTCAACAGGTTGTTGACCAGCCAGTAGATGACCAGGCCCGACGGGAAGTTGAGGAACATGAAGGTGAATATCAGCGGCATGTAGAGCAGCATCTTGGCCTGCGGCCCCTCCATGGTATTCGGCGTCATCTTCTGCTGGATAAACATGCTCGCGCCCATGATAAGCGGCGTCACATAATAGGGATCCTTAGCCGACAGATCCTGGATCCACAGCATGAAGGGCGCATGCCGCAAGGCGATATCCTCCATCAACACCTTGTAGAGGGCAAAGAACACCGGTATCTGAAGCAGCATCGGCAGGCAGCCCCCCAGGGGATTCACTTTGTGCTTCCGGTACAGCTGCATGACTTCGATGTTCAGCTGCTGCTTGTCGTCCTTGAACTTCTGCCGGATCTTCTGCATCTCGGGCTGCAGCTTCTGCATCGCCTTCATCGAGGTATAGCTCTTCTCCGTCAAGGGCCAGAACAGTATCTTGATGATAACGGTCAGCAGAATGATGGACCATCCGTAGTTGCCGACGAAACCGTAAAAGAAGTGGAGGATCTTCAGAAGCGGCCGGGCGATGATGTCGAACCAGCCAAAATCGATGATCCGGTCCAGCTCATGGCCGGAGGTCTTGAGAATGTCCATATCCCGGGGGCCATAGTAGACCGTATAGGTGAGCGCGGCTTCCTCTCCGGGGCCGATGTTGAATGACTCGCTGGCGATCCGGTTGAAATAGGCATCCTCTGTCTGGATGACATCGGCAGACCGAGTTCCGCCACTCAATGGAATAACTGTTCCGATAAAATACTTGTTCTTGTCCTCAAAACCGCTCCACTTCACCTTGTTCAGAAAAGAAAAAGGCGTCTTGGAAAGTTTTGCGAATTCCGAGGTTTTCAGATCGTCGTCTACCAGGGCGGCCGCCTGAGAAAAGGCAAACCGGTCCTTGGAAACCAGCTGTTCAACGGGCTGCACCAGGGAGAGCGTTACATTGCCCCGTGCAATCTGGCCGCCTCTGTTGATGATCCGCAGCGACACATCGAAGAAATACCGGTTGCCGGTAAACGTGTACGTCTTTTCGATGATATTGGCCCCAGAGACAGCTTTGAAAACCAGCTTATAGGTATCGTTGCCGGAGATCGAAACGGCATTTTTGCTCTCGGACGCATGGAACATCGTATCGGGCGAAAAGGCCCATACGCCTTCTCCCTGTGTGGCCAAAGTTGCCATATCGTCCCGCGCCGCATCAACCAGGACCAGAGAATCCGGGTCGTCGTCAATACCCTGCCGGAAGCCTTTCAAACGCATTGTCTTGATCCGGCCACCGGCATTGGTCAGCGTCATCCAAAAGAGATCATTTTCAACCACGATCTCCTTCTTCAGCAAAGTGGACTGGCCGCTTTCCGGCACAAATTCATCTTCCGGCGAAAGACGGGCGGGAGTTGCTACCGGCACGGACGGTACGGCAACGGGAGCCTTCTCTTCCACCCTGGCTTCGGTGTTTTCGGCGGGCGGAGGTACGGGCTGGGGGTGAGGAAAAAACAACAGGTAGGCCGTATAGATGGTCATTATCAGAACAAAAGCCAGAACGGTATTTTTTATCTCCATTTTTTCGTCACCTTGTCCGCTGTCCATTATTTGACTGGATCGTAACCGCCATCATTGAACGGATGACAACGCAAAATCCGTTTCGTTGCCATCCAAATGCCTTTTACAACTCCATATTTTACAATGGCTTCGTATGCGTACTGCGAGCATGTGGGGTAAAACCGGCAGGAACGACCTTTGAGAGGAGAAATGAACCTTTGATAAAATCTAATAAGAAAGAGCAGCGTTTTTTTGAACATCACTATTGCATGAGCATATCCAGCGAAACGCCGTGTCAAGTTCCTTGAACAGCAGATCCCGCTCCGGAAGGTTCGCTCCTTTTCTCGCAATGACAACAACATCTACCGGACTGAGGGTAAGGCGGTGATATCTGAAAAACTCCCTGATACTTCTTTTTACCCGGTTCCGTATCACCGCATTACCAACCCGGCGGCTGACCACCAGTCCCAATCTCGGACTATCTCCAGAATTTTCTGCAAAAACGACAATGACATGATCCAGCCGTTTGCGTTTCCCGACATCTTCCACCCGGCGAAACTCAAACCGCTTCAGCAAACGATACTTTTTGGGGAAATTGTACACTTTCCCGCCTTAAAGCCCGTCTATTTCTGCGGAATGGTCGGCACCAGCAGATTTCTTCCTCTCTGGCGGCGTCTTCTGATAACCGCGCGACCATTGGCCGTCTGCATTCTTTGTCTGAAACCATGCGTCCTTTTTCTTTTGATTTTGCTGGGCTGATACGTTCTTTTCATCTCGGACTCCTTTGGAACAATGATTGTTTGTGCCGATTGCTAACAGAGCTTAAGTGTCCCTTTAATGTTCGGCAACAATTCTTTATTTGCAATCTCAAGCGCCCGTACTGTAAAAGGTGCCTTGCACAGACAGCGCGGTGCCGATTCACCTCAAAAGAAAATTCGTTCTTTCAAATGGCGCTGCCTTGAAAACCGCGTCAATCCCTGACACGGGAACATGGCAATTCCATTGGCGAAACGGCACTTCGGCAACGTTAGGGACAGACTTCGCTAAAAACCATAAAATGACTGCAATGTCAATTGTAAAACTTGAGAAGACGTTTGGGAAGCAACCGTCTCCAAACGGCCTGCCGGCTAAAAGATCAAAACATTTCCAGGAAATTGAAAAGACGAAGGCACATGGCGCGACCATGTGCGGAACAATCCTAAACGGAGGTGCAAAATGGCAAATTTGAAGATGATCATCGGGAAAGGCAAACTTTGGGTGGCGGCGCTGCTGTTCTTCGCTCTGGCAAGCGCAGGGGCACAAAAGGCACAGGCCGGAACCGTCACCGAACAGCTGCGCGGTGATGTGGACTGCATTATCGATATCCTCAACGATGACTCTCTGAAGAAAAAAGAACGGGATGACAAAATCGTCTCCATCGTACGTGCGCGTTTCGACTTCCCAACCATGTCCCAGTGGATTCTGGGGGTAAACTGGCGCAAGGCCTCCCCGGACGAGCAGAAACGCTTTATCGAACTGTTCACCCGTCTCCTGGAACGTACTTACATGAGCAAAATCGAAAGCTATACCGGCGAATACGGGCGTGAAAATGTCCGCTATGCCCAGGAGCGGCAGGAAAAGGACAAGGCCCTGGTCAACACCTTCATCGTCACCAAAAGCGCTGAAATCCCGGTTAATTACAAGCTGCTCCTGAACAACGGCCAGTGGCGCGTCTACGATGTGGTGATCGAGGAAGTCAGTCTGGTGCGCAACTACCGCAGCACCTATTCGGAGATCGTCAACCGTGAAGGTTTCAAGGGGCTGTTTGCCAAAATGGAGCAAAAAATCGCCGAAACCTCCCAGGAGCCTAAAAAATGAACAACCCGGTTCCCAACAGTGCGGCAGGAGGGCGTTTGTCCCTGAGGCGTCAGCTGGAGCAGCTTCGAACGCTGCCGGCGCTCCAACAGATTGACCTGTTGTTGAATTCGCCGCAGGGCGGAGAACTTGTACGCCACATGCCTTCGCACGAGCTCTATCTGCTGCTGCGGGAAGTCGGGCTGGAAGACGCGCAGGAAGTGCTGGGACTGGCCGCGCCTTCGCAGTTTGAAGCCTTCCTGGATATGGACTGCTGGAAACGCGACCGGATCAATTTGGCCTGCATGGGACGCTGGCTGGAAAACCTGCTGGAGGGAGCGGATGAACAGGCGGTGCTGGAAATAGTGCGCACACTGGATTTCGAGTTGCTGCTGCTCTTCTTTGGACGCTGCCTGAGCGATCCGGAAGCGGAAAAGACGGAGGACCAGCCGGATTTTCCGCCGGAGATGTTCAAGGTGGGGGAACAGCTCCTGGCGCTCGTTGAAGAGCAGGATCCCGAACTGTTCCAGCAACTGGCCCTCTCGCTCAATGCGGATACCTTTGCCTCGCTGGAGGAAAGTGCCTATCAGCGGCACCGTACCCGGCAGTGGGAAGCGGGGTTCCCCGATTTCATGGATGCCCAGATCGTCTACACCCGTCTCAATCCGGACCAGGTAACGGCTGATGCCGATTTTTGCGCAACGGATCTGCCCAGGCAGAATGAGAGGCTGTTCTACTTTCCGGAACTTGCCTCCAACACCAAAGAGGCCCTCTGGCTCCAGGAGCTGCTCGCCGGGCGCGAAGCCGAACTGGCGGCGGTGGTCAACCGGGTCCTTGCGGCAGAGGACCGCGATATCGGCGACCGCGAGATCCTGCGGGTCGCCTTGCAGGAAGTCCGGGACTACCTGCATCTCGGAGGAGAGTATCTGCGCGCCCGGCATGGTGCGCAATGGGCAGAGCTGTGGCCCCATCTTCCTCTGCTCACGCTGTTTCGCACCGGTTTCAGCCTGACATTGCAGCTCCATGACCGCGCGCTGCGTCTGGCCAAAAGCGACACGTCTTTTCTGCTGGACGATGTCTGGCAACGACCGCTTGCGGCGCTCAAAAAGCGCAAACCGCAGTTTCTGCCGCCGGAACTGGAAACACCCCGCGGATTCCGCTCTCTGGACGAGCTGGAACGGGCCAAAGGCTGGCTTGATGAAGCAGAAGTGGCTGAAAAACTCTTTGAAGGCCCGCTCCGTTTTGATCTCTCCTCCTGGCAGCCGGTCGATGCCTCAAAGCACCCTCTCCCCGCGCCGCTGATGTCGCGGATCTTTCTCACCGCGCTTGCCAACCGCTTGCTGGGCGGCAAACTGGCGCCGCGCCCCATACCGGCTTCCAAACTGGGGGCGCTGCACCGGATGATCACGCTTGACGGCCATCTTCATCCCCGCCTCAGGGAGGAAACCGTCAACTGGCTGGAGTCGCTTGTGCCGGGCGGCGGGCGCTTTGCGCAATTCTGTCTGCGGCAGTGGGACGAGGCCTTCTGTCCCATCACGCCGGACAAGATGGATCCGCGCTTTGTGGGCGGCCTGCTGATCGCTCCCGATACAGCCTGAGGCTCCAGCCGGCGTTTGCCGCAGTTCCCGAAACCGGACGACCATTGCACGGGCAGGAAAGCTCCGCTTCTTTTTCGCACCTTTTGAAAAAGATAAAAGAGAGTGAAGAAAATTATGGATCTTTTCGAACAGAGCGCTGAACAGAATGCCAACGCTCCACTTGCGGAACGGATGCGCCCCGCCACGCTGGATGCCATGGTCGGGCAGCGCAAGCTCATTGGCCCCGAAGGCATTATCCGCCGCCAGATTCGTTCCGGACAGATTTCCTCGCTGATTCTCTACGGCCCGCCCGGCACCGGCAAAACCACTCTGGGACGGCTGGTGGCGGCTGCCACCAACAGTCATTTTGTGCCGATGTCCGCGGTTTTCCAGGGCGTAAAGGAGATTCGCGAAGCCCTGCAGCAGGCGCGCGAGGAACGCAAATTCCATGGCAAACGCACCATTCTGTTTCTGGACGAAATTCACCGGCTGGCCAAAAACCAGCAGGACGCGCTGCTTTACAGCGTCGAAAACGGCGATGTCATTCTGGTAGGCGCCACGACCGAAAATCCCTCCTTCGAGATCAACAACGCGCTGCTGTCACGCTCCAGAGTGCTGGTGCTGGAACCCCTCGACGAAGGGGATATCCGCATCCTGCTTGAACGCGCCATGAACGACCCGCGAGGCCTGGGCGGACAAAACTTGAGTCTTGCGCCCGAAGCCGCCGAGCAGCTCGCGCAGTGGGCCGGCGGCGATGCCCGGGTGGCGCTCAACACGCTGGAGCTCGCCGCCCGGTTACGCGGCGGCGGGGAAATCGGCGTGGAGGACATTCAAAACGCCCTGCAGGAAAAGCCTCTCCTCTATGACAAAGGCGGCGAAGAACACTACAACGTCATCTCCGCGTTTATCAAAAGCATGCGCGGTTCGTCGCCCGATGGCGCCCTCTACTGGCTGGCACGTCTTCTGGAAGCCGGGGAGGATCCGCTTTTCATTGCCCGCCGCATGGTGATTCTGGCCTCCGAAGACATCGGCAACGCCGATCCCCGCGCCCTGCAGGTGGCGATAGCAACCATGCAGGCGGTACAATTCGTCGGCCTGCCGGAAGGACGCATCAACCTCGCACAGGCGGCTACCTATCTGGCAACAGCCCCCAAGAGCAACGCCTCTTACATGGGACTGGAAAAGGCCCTGAAGGACGTGCGGCGCTCCGGCGCGCTGCCGGTGCCGCTGCATCTGCGCAATGCGCCGACCAAAATGATGAAAAAAGAATGGGGCTATGGCGAGGGCTACAAATACGCGCACGATTTTGAAGGCGGGTTTGTGGCACAGGAGTATCTGCCGGAAGCACTGCGCTCCACCAGCTACTATCAACCGGTGGAGCGCGGTTACGAAAAAACCATCCGGGAACGCCTGGCGTTCTGGAAACAGCTTGCCGAAATCACTCAAAACGACAAGTAGCCCTTATTCCGTTCCTACCGGGGCAGTAGCGTCCAGAAATGGCACTTCTGTTTGGTGCGGCCAGCCAGCTGCCCGGCTTCCTCGCCTACGCCCCAGAAGAAATCGCCCCGCACGCCGCCGGTAATTGCAACACCCACATCCTGAGCCAGCATCATCCGTTTGAGCGGCGTGGCACTGTTTGGCCAGGTGGTCGAAACAAACACCGGGGCACCCAACGGTATAACACTCTTGTCCACGGCCAGGCTGCGGCGAGGAGTCAGCGGAATGCCAAGCGCGCCCGGAGGAGTTTGAAACTGTTTCGGCAGTTCCCGGAAGAAGATGAAACAGGGATTTTCATTGAGGATGGCCAGGCGTTTTGCCGGATCGGCCATAACCCAGGTACGGATATTCTGCATGGACATCTGATCGCGCGACATCGCGCCCGCCTTGAGCAAGGCCGTGCTGATGGAACGGAAGGGATGCCCGTTGCGTTCGGCATAGCCCACCATCACCCGTTCGCCATTATCCATCGCAATACGCCCGCTGCCCTGGATCTGCAGGTAAAACAGCTCTACCGGATTGTCCACCCAGAACAGTTCCTGTCCATGAAGAGGTTTCCTCGCTCCCTCGATTTGGGCGCGGCTCCAGTAGGGCACCACCTTTTTCCCTTCAAGCCGGCCGCGCATGTTCTTGGGAAGATTCGGATAGACTTCCGCCAAATCGAGCACCAGCAAATCATCGGGGGCCCTGTAAAGCGGATAACGGTGGTGTGCAGTCTGGGAACGGCTGCCGCGCAGCTCCGGCGTGTAGTAGCCGGTCAGCACCCCTTCTGTCGACCCATCCTTGTTCCGCACCTGATAGGGCGTGAAATACTTTTCAAAAAAGGAACGCGCATCAGCACTGTTGCCGACGAAAGTGCGTTCCGCGGCGGTACAGACGTTGCTCCAGCGCGCCTGTTTGCCCAAGGTTCCGCAGCTGTTGCGGAAAACCTGAAAAGCTTCGGAAAAATCGTCTGTGTACCAGCCATCAATTTCCGCCCAGCTTGCCATGCGCAGATAGGTGTTCTCTTCCGATTTGACCGGCCGGGGAGAAGGCGGCGGCAAAGAAGAAGACGGGTACGAGGGCGTGGAAATGACCGGAACCTGCGGCGGCAGGGGAGCGGAAGGCACCTGGACTGTCGGGCTGGAGGGAACCGGCGATGTCGGTGTGGTGGAAGGCGTTGTGGGCGATGTCGGCGTTGTTGGAGTTGTGGGCGTCGTAATGGCCCAGGGAGGAGGAGATGGGCTTACCGGTCCTGATGGCCGATGCGTTCTTGTACAGGAGGCCAACAGAACGATCAGCATGACTTCGGCAATCCAAAAAACACTACGCATGCGCACTTTTCTTTCCTTTCTTGCAAAAATTTTTCCAGTCCTTCCCCCTGGAAAGAAAAGGAATGCACGTTGATGGCCCTCCCCGGGAGAATGGAGTGGTAAATTGTACAATCGTATAAGTGAAAAAAAGGCAGGAAACAATCAAAACATGTCTATCGGATCCACATCCACCACCAGGTGAATGGCCGAAGGCAAACGCAGCCGTTCCAGGGCAGCCAGCGCCTGATGCAGGGGAGCGCGGCGCGGCGCCTTAAGCAAAATCTGAAAACGGCTTTTGCCGCGCAGATGACTCAGCAGGCAGGGCACCGGGCCCAGCACCTCCACTTCGGACGGCGCCGTTTCGGCAAGAGCACGCGCCAGCCGGGCCGCCGCATCGGCCGTCTGCTCCTCGCGGCTTCCCGACACAACCAAATTCACCAGATACCCGAAAGGCGGATAGCTCATCTCCTGACGAAAACGGCATTCCTCGGCGAAAAATGCCCCATAATCGTGGGACAGTACACAGTTGAAGACGTAGTGCCCCGGATTGCAGGTCTGAATCAAGGCCCGCCCCGGCAGCATGCCACGCCCGGCCCTGCCGGTTACCTGGGTCAGCAGGGCAAAAGCCCGCTCCGTACTGCGAAAATCGGGCAAAAACAGCGTGGCATCGGCATCCAGGACGCCGACCAGTGTCACCCGGGCAAAATCGTGGCCCTTGGCAATCATCTGTGTGCCCAGAAGGATATCCACCTCGCCCGTGCGCATTTGCGCCACAAGCCGTTCATGCGCGCCGCGGCGCGCCATGGTGTCGCTGTCCATGCGCGCAATCCGGGCCAGAGGAAAGCGGGCGGCCAGTTCATCCTCCAGACGCTCCGTCCCCGCGCCGCAGGGAACCAGCTGTGTGCCCTGGCATTGTGGGCAGACATCGGGCACCGGCACCACCGTATCGCAGTAGTGGCAACGCAGAAGGTTGCGGCGGCGATAGTAGGTGTAGGAGATTTCGCATTGGGGGCAGCGTGGCACCGCGCCGCAATCCCGGCAGAGCAAAAAGGGCGCGAAACCCCGCCGATTCAGCAGCAAAAGCGACTGTTCTCCACGCTCCAGGTTCTCTTCCAGCGCAGCGGCCAGCTCATCGCTTAAAGCGCCCCGCTTCTTTCCGCCGCTGCGATCCACCAACTTCACCTCCGGCAGAGGCCGTCCGCCTACCCGGCGTTCCAGCGTCAAAAGGCCTGTTTTCCCCTGCCGGGCGCGCAAAAAGGTGCCCAAAGAGGGAGTCGCGCTGCCCAAAAGCGCCACCGCGCCATCGTTGCGGGCCCGCCACAGAGCCAGATCACGGGCATTGTACCGCAGGCCCTGCCCCTGCTTGTAGCTGGAGTCGTGTTCCTCGTCCACCACCACCAGCGCCAGCCGTTCAAACGGCGCAAAGACCGCCGAACGAGTGCCAATGACCACATCCGCCGCACCGCTTTGCACCGCCTGCCACGCCGCCTGTCTGGCTCTCTCCGCGAGGCCGGAGTGCAGTACCACCAGCCCCTCACCCAGCCGTTCCCGAAACCTCGTCACCAACTGCGGCGTAAGCGCGATTTCCGGCGTCATCACCAACGCCGTTCCGCCCCGCCGCCGGGCTTCCCGCACCGCCTCCAGGTACACTTCGGTTTTGCCGCTGCCAGTGACGCCATACAGCAAAAACGGCGCAAAGGTTTCTGAGGCAAGCGCTGTACGCACCTGTGAAAGCGCGGTTTCCTGCTCAGAGGTCAGGCGTAACGGTTCGACCTCCGGCAAGGAAGGTGAAGGCGCGGCGGTATTCGGTGAAAGCCCCTGCTTCGTCACCAGTCCCTCCGCCACAAGCCGCGCAAGCGAGGCGCTCCCCGAAGGGAAATGGGCGCGCAGCTGGGAGCCGGTTGCGGGGCCATTGCCACGCAGCCATTCAAGGATACGCCGCTTGCAGATGCCGCGAGGCAGGACATCACTTTCGGAAGCCGTATACACCAACTCCGGCGCGGTCACACGCCGCGCGCCGGAAAGAATTGCCGCAGGCAGGGCGGTGGCCAGTACTTCTCCCACAGGCGCGTGATAGTAGCGGGCCGTCCACTCGAAAAAAGCAACCATTGCGGACGGAAAAAGCGGATCTTTTGAACAATGCTCCACCGCGCGCAGATCGTCGCGATAGACGCCATCCGCATTCAGAAGGCAGCCCGGTACCTGGCGCGGTCCCAGCGGCACCTTCAGCAGCAGGCCGGGCCGTGGCGGACATTCATCTCCAAAGGGCCAAAGGTAGGAATAGGCCTGAAATGGCGGAACAAGCAGAGCAACGGTGACAACAAACATCGCAAGCAGCCGGGCAAATGGAGGGTTTCCCTCTCCCCAAAGACGAGATACCTAAAAAGGCCTTACAAAAAAGCATAACCGGAAACAGGCGCCTTGTTCAAACAGCAATATTATGCCTCAAGGGGCTTACGGAATTTCTGCCGTCCTTTCATGCCAAATTCAAGCCATTTTTTCTGTCTGAACGCCAAAACGCTCCAAACAGCCCCTGCCACCTGAGCGGCAAATCCCGCGGCATATATGCCCAGAGCTCCCCAGCCAAGCGCAATGCCCCCTGCCCATGTCAAAGGTATGGTGACAATCCAGCAGGTAACAGCCCCTATGCGGCAGGACAGAGCCGTCGCGCCGGCCCCGGCGAAAAGGCCATGCAAAATGCCCATCATCCCGGCAAACGGACCTCCGAGGCAGGCAAACAGCAGATAATCCGAAGCCTGGGCTATGACTTCGGGTTCTCCTGAGAACAGCGACGCTGCCGGCTCACGCAGCAGCCACAGCAACGCAGAAGGGATAACCAGCGCAAGCCCGGTGATGGCAGCCGTCCTCTTTCCGAAGGCAAAAAGTGCGGCGTTTTTCCCCGCTCCAAGCAAATGCCCGCCGAGTATGGTCATGGACATATTAAAAGCCCCCAGCGGAAACATGAGGAAAGAATGGACTCGCGCCCCCAAGCTCATGCCGGCAAGCACAGCGGTACTCCCTGCGGGAAGCGCGTTGACAGCGGCAAGCGTCACGAGGCCTCCCGCCTGCATGATGATCTGTCCTGCGGCCGCGGGAACGCCAACGCGAAATATGTACGGCATGGCCCGGCGGCACCACTTCCACGGGGCGAAGGAAAATCGGGAAAGCAGTGAAAACCGGACAGCCAAGGCCACATTGGCCGCAAGTCCCAAAACTGCCGTGGCAAAACTTGTCCAGGCTATGCCAGCCACACCAAAGGCGGGCATCCCCAAAAATCCGAGTCCAAAGCCCACGTCGCCAATGCCATTGGCCAATGCCATGCCAAACAAGGTCAATACGGGAAGCAGGACTTTTTTATGCGCCCTGAAAATGGAGTTGATCATGATGAGCACATAGTAAAACGGAAGCTGGCAGCAATAGGCCGCATAGAAAACCGAAAGCATGGGGCGGAGTTCTTCCCGTATGCCCATGATCGAAAGCAGCGCCGGTTCGGCACAAAGTGCCGCCGCGGCAACGCATAATCCGCCGCCCGCGGAAAGCAGGACGATCAATCCGGCATAACGATGCGCCCTCCGCTCCAGCCCCGCCCCAAGGCTTTGACTCACCGTAGCCATGCAGCCGCTGCCGATGAGGGAAGTCAGAAGCATAAGCAAGGTGAATATCTGCGTAACTACGCCGATGGAAGCCTGTGCCTCCGCTCCCAGCATGCCTGCCGCCCAGATATCGGTCATGGATATGGCAAGATGGCAAAGCATAAGCCCCATCTGAGGAAGCGTCAGCGCAAGCACTTCTCCCAGGGCCGGCATGGACGGATCACGCGTAGGCATAAGCTTCTTCTGGGAAATATCGTGCCAATTCATAAATGTTGCCAGGAAGAAAGGAAAAGGAATTTAATCGTCGGTCAGGCGGTAATGTACAGGGACGACAATGGTCATGGGATTTCTTGCCCCGATATTAAGCCCCGCCAATTTCTTGCCAAGCTGTTCGCCAGCCGCATCAAGGACGGATTTTCCCGAGAAAGAGGTCACGCGGCACGAGGCAACTTTTCCATCGGCGCCGATTTTTACGGTTAGTACCAGCCGCCCCTCCGCTCCAGCCAGGCGCCCTGCTCTGGGATATTTTTTATACCGTTCCACAGCCTGAAGGATCCTGGCGAGGACTTTGCTCTTCTCCGCATCAGCCTGCATATTTCCCACAGCTGCAGGAACAGTCTGTCCCGATGGCTTTTGCACCACCGCTTTCCCGGTTGCTGCGGGCTCCGCATCGCCTGCTGCAGAAACCGCCTGGCTCGCCGGCTTTTGCACCGGAATGCTTTTGACCGCCTCCGCGCCGGAGACGGCATCCGCGACTGCCTGTCTGGACTTCACCGCCACTGTTTTTTTAGGTTGCGGCACAGATTTCACGGGTTTAGGAGGAGATAAAGCCTTTTTTTTCTTTTCCACGGGAGGTGGGGCAAGAGCCGGCTTTTTTTCCACGGCAGGCGCAGGTTCTTCCCGTTTGTTCTCCTGAACCGGCACATGTGGAAGTTCGTATGTTTCCATCACCATGACTTCCTGGCGCACTGCAGGAACAGCAGAAATGGACTTGGGATGGTACTGGGAAAGCATGCCGCAGAACAGTACCGCCATGCCAAACATGCCGAAAACGGCCCAGTTGCGGCTCTTTCGCCTGGCGCGTTCCCCATACATGCACCAGACGGGATGGAGAGCGTCAGTTTGCGCCAGACTGGGTACTGATGACAAAGCGCCCTCCTTTCTTTACCTTGGCAACATCAACAACATCTACAAAGGCTTCAAAAGGGGTCTTTTGATCGACATACAGATTGAGGATCGCTTCCGGACGCGCTTCCATCACAGAGGCCAGATCGCCTTTCTGCAGTTGCCGCCCTTCATAGAAAAGCGAACCGTCGGCTTTTATGGTGATGATCTGCTCCTGGCGCTCGTGCGATGTTTCCGCATTGTCCGCCGCAGGCAGCAGTATATCCAGCACAGGCCGGCTGAATGTCGTCGTCATAATGAAAAAGATCAGCAACATAAAGATGACATCTATCAACGGCGTCAAGTCGATGCCCGGCTCATCGTCCAAATCAAACATTGTTGTCTCCGCCGTACAAGCGCCCGCTTTTCCGCTGACGGTAAAACTCAAGCGCCCTGTAGCTGTATTCCACGACCTCGATATGGAATCCCTTGAAACGCAGCATAAGAAAATAGTAGACCATCAACGCGGGAATGGCGACGCACAGCCCCATGATCGTGGTTATCAGCGCCTCTCCTATTCCCGTTGCCAGCATGGCCGCATCCGGAGCACCGCCGTTCCGCCCTATGGCTGCAAACACGGCCACCATGCCAAATATGGTTCCCAGCAGGCCCAGCATGGGCGACATGACGGAAATCAGCCTGAGATAGCAGAGTTCCCGTGTGACCTTTTCAAAATTACGATGGAAAAGGTAGGCGACTTCCGCACGTATGTCTTCGGAATGCTCCGCATGCGTCTGCACGATGTCGCGGATAATGCAGATGAGCGGATTATCCCCATCATAGGCCATGCATTTCCCCGAGTTGTCCGTCCTCTTCATCTCCGGAATTTTCCGGTGAAATTCCCGCCAGACCACAACAAGAAAGATATAGGTCTTGAGCGCCAGGAAAACCCCGATGAGGGCCACGGCCGCCAAAGCGCAGCCAGCCGGCCCGATCATTTTGTACACTGCCATAAAATCCATGTTGCACCTGCCTTGCCCCGCATCTTGCAAAGGGCGTCCGGTTTAGGTTGAGGCCTGAAGGTTCAGAGATCCTATCGTCCGGGCAATAAATTCCCTTGCCGAAGCAAGGTCGTTTTCGTCCGGGTGCTTTGCGGCTTCTTCGATACGCGCTCTGCGCTCCGGTGTCATGGGATGGACGTTTGGCGCCATTTTCTGCATGGCTTCAATGACGTGAGGGTCTATGCGCCCCTGGCATATCCAGGAGCCGCATACGGCATTCCCCCTCTCCGGAGATTCCACAAGCTCTGCCGCACGCCGCATGCACTCCTTCGCGTGCTCGGAATCCGGCCAGGCTCCCAACGTGCCGAAAAGGGCCATGCGGCACCCCTTTGCTTTTTCCAGCCAGGCACGGCTTTGGGCATCGGGCATGCCTTTGTCAACCCAGTAGCCTGCTGCCACAAGATCAAAACCGTCCGGGGAAGGCTCCACTTCCACGGGCAGCAGAACGCTGCCAGGAACAGCCCCGGCAATGGCTTCGGCAACTTTCCTGGTGTTGCCAGTCATGGAAGAATAAACGACAAGAAGTTTCATGCTGTTCTCCTCATACTTAGAGTTTTGTTAATGGCCGCAGCCTTCATGGACAAAAACTGTTCGCGCACAGACGGGATGATTTCGTGATTCCTGCGTCCAAGATAAACGGAAAACATAACGCTGCCGTCTGCGCCAAAGAACTGAAGGGAATGACTTTCCTTTCCCATGAACGACATGGAAAGGAAGGCTATATGGGCAATGGCATCCGCCTTGATATGCCCGCCCAGCCCTTCGTCTCCGAAAATGTTGTAGTAACCATACCCATTTTTGCCGGCGTTGATCTTGCCATGGACCTCAATGACATGTCCGCCGTGCTGCACAATGAACGTGGCTTTCTCCCATTCGCCGATCTTGCCCCAAATCTCTTCAAAATCTCCGCCGTCTATCACTGTGCACATGTCCCTGGGCAGTTCCTGGGCAACTTCCATTTCGGTGATACCGCATTCCTGCGCCAGAGAAGAAAGCATCCATGGACGCGGTTGCTTCAGCAGCTCCATTACAAACGCCTTTTTTTCTGCGACGACACCTTGAATTCCTTCATGCTGCATAATGATCTCCCGATGTTTTTAATTGCCGTTTAGAGGCAGGCGAATGGCTGCGCCGCATGAAGCCCGTAAAAGTTCCAGGTCATGGGTAATGACAAGCACGCACGCCCCCTGCTCCGCCAACAGGGAAAGAGCTTTGGCAATGCGCTTCATATTGCCGCCGTCCAGCCCACTGGTAGGTTCGTCAAGAATGAGAATCGAGGGTTTTTTGGCAAAAGCGCAGGCTATGACAAGACGCTGCTTTTCTCCCCCGGAAAGAGACTGTGGATGCCTGTCCGCGAGATGCTCCAGATCAAAAAGCCCGAGCAAAAAGTGTCTTTGTTCCTCCCTGCTCCGCCTGCTTTTCGACCAGCCCCGCAATCTTTCGGCCAACGCCAGACATACGTCGATTTCCTGTGCGACAGTGCGCATGTGCAACTGATGGTCTGAATTCTGAAGGACGATACCGACATGGCGAAGCATTTCCGAGACGGGAAAAAGGATCCCGTTGATGCGGAAAGCGCCTTCTTGCGCCTTGTTTAATCCGGTGATCAGACGGGCCAGTGTCGTTTTGCCCGTTCCATTTCCGCCGATGAGTGCCGTAACTCCCTGCCCAAGCCAAAAACTTGCCCTGTCGTAGAGAGGAGCCTGTCCCTTGTACGCAAAGCGAAGTCCATCGACGCGCAGACCCTTTTCACCCGCGCGGGGTCCCTTTGTGGGAGGAGCGCTTTCGGGCAGAGTTGAACGCACGTCTTCCACATGGGCAGCCCGCAACCCGCAGGCAGAACGCAGGGCGCCGTCATGCAGCATGTCAAATGCGCCCTGCGCCACGATGACGCCTTCCCTCATCACGGCTACACGATCCGCGACATCCTCCAGCCAGTAGAGCCTGTGATCCACAACAAGAATGGCCATGCCGGATTTCTTCAGCCGGTCGAGCCTGCGTGCAAGTTCCACCGTGGATTCGGGATCAAGGTTGGCCGTAGGCTCATCGAGGACAAGCGCTCCGGGATCCTGCGAAAAGATGGACGCCAAACCCACCTTTTGTTTTTGCCCTTCCGAAAGTTCATGTATCGAATGGCCGAACAGATCTTCCAAAAGGAATTCCTTCGCCGCTTCCGCTATTTTCCTGCGCGTTTCCGCCGCCGGAGTACCGCGCCATTCGTGAACGAAAGCCAGCTCTTCCTCCACTTCAAGAGCAAAAAACTGCTGTTCCGGATCCTGAAAAAGTGTGCCCACCATGCGCGACATATCCTTGAGCGGCATTTCTCCCGTGCTTTTGCCGCCGACAAAGACATCGCCTTCCAGCGTACCGCCAAAATACTGCGGGCATAATCCATTGGCCAAACGCATAAGAGTGCTTTTGCCGCAGCCGCTTTCGCCGGTGACAAGCACAAACTCACCCGGGCGCACATGCAGGTCTACGCCACGGACGGCGGGCTTTTCCTGGAACGGATAGGTGTAGGTGACATTCACAAAGCGTATCATGGAGCCTCCTACATGTGCCCTGCCACAGGGGCCCTGCCAAGCAGGTAATGGCAGGCCAGGGCGGCGGCGATAACCGTCAGGGCTGCCGCAACGAGGAGCGTATCCTTCCTGCTCCATACCGGACTGCGATAGGGCACAAAGCGGCTCTGAGCATCCAGTCCCTTGAGTTCCGCGGCAATTCCCAGTTCTTCCGACGTGCGAAGCGAACGGAAAAGCAGGGGCGTAAAAAGCAACCTCAGCACAAGCAGGGGATGGCGAAACATCCCGCCAAGTGTCAAGGTGTAGCCACGGATCTGAAGTGCCTCAGCTATCTGTTTGATATCGTTCATAAACGTTGGGATGAAACGGATCATGACCGCTCCGGGGAGATAGATGCAAAACGGCAGGCACAGTCCTTTGAGCACGGTGAGCAGATCCTGTATGCGGCATGTAAGGGCAAGAGGCAGCACGACATTAAGCATAACCAGCCCGCGCATGAAGGGCACGGCCAATCCTTTGAAAGTAAAGGAGACGAATGGAGCCACACTGGACAAGCCCCAGGTGCAGAGCGTTGCCAGGCCCATCATGAACGCGACGAACAGATAGGCGATCGTAAGCGCCTTGAAGCGCCTGATAGACAAGGCGTAAAGCAGTGATGCTCCCAAAAGCATCAGCTGCCCCTCTACCGAAGAAATGATAATGGTCACGATAGAAGCCAAAAGGCTTATGACCATCCGGGCGCGGGCATCATATCCGGAATCCGGCGCGACGGATCCACCCATGCCCAGAAACCTACTGGCGGATGATACCTGCATGACGCAGCTCCTTTACGGCATGTACGCCGGTGTACAGTCCTCCCAAAGATCCCATGTATCCTATGAGGACAAAGGGAACGATCATGATCATCATGCCGGCATTCTCTCTGGTCAGCAGATAGGAGACCCCAAGGGAAAGCGCTTTGGTAACAACATCAAACACGGCCGCAGCGGCCACCTTTGGCCATAAGCCGGTACTGTTTCGTCCTGGCCACATGGCAAGTTCCCCCAGCAATGCTCCGGCCAGCAGCGGAGGCAGCAAAGTAACGCTGGCCCCCATAAGAAGCATGCTCACGATACTGTTGATGACGGTGAAAAGCGTGAGTGTTCCCGGCCGGCTGACCTTGCAGAGCATGACAATGAGAAGCGTCGTGAAAACAAGATTCTTGCCCATCAGACTTAGGGGGTTCATGCCGCCTCCGGCAAGAGCCACAATCAACGTGGTTACCTTTGCGGTCGCGGCAAAAATGCCTATGACCACCAATTCACGGGCTGACCATTGGGAAAGTAAGGACATTGTCGATTCCGTGCATGTTAAATTTTCCGGGGAGGAAGGGCGCGTCAGCGCCCTTCCTCCTTTCCAGTTCTTTCCCGGAGCAGGACAAAATACAGGAGGCAGAGCTCCGGGAAGAGGATGCCGCCCGCAAGTACTAGAATTTGTAGCCCAGTCTCACGTTGGCATGCACGCCAGGTTCAAGGATGGCGTAGTTGTACTGGTAGCGCTTGTCGAAGATGTTCTGCACTTCGGTATCAAGGGAGAATTCCTTGTTCTTGCCAAAGTCCAGGCCCAGGGAAAAGTTGGCCGTGGTGAATCCGCCGATTTTGTCCGACGTTCCATCCGAGTAGGCGGTTTTGGTAGCTGTCTGGCTGCGGCCATAGGCGTCAGAGCGCAGGTTAATGTACTCGTTAATGGATTTTATGTAGCGGACACCGTAGCGGCCAAACCATTCGGGCGTGCCGGAATCATAGGTTGTAAAGCCGTCACCATAGTCATACTCGCGACGCATCCAGGTAAACGCCAGGTAAGGCTGGAACATGCCCCAGGATGTGCCAAACTTGTAGCTGGCGCTCAATTCCGAACCGAAAGTCGTGGCCTTGGACACATTGGTATACATGTAGTTTGCTGTTTCAGCGATACGGCGTGATGTGATGTAATCATCGGCGAGAGAGTAGAAGAAAGCCAGGTCAGCAGATGCAGGGCCATGGTTCCAGCGGGCACCGACTTCAAAGTTGTTGGATGTTTCAGGATCAAGATTGGGATTGCCGTAGGTCGTGCCGCCGGTCTGCCCCATGCTCGTGCCGATGAATTTTTCCGTCAGGTTCGGGGCGCGGAAGCCCTGGGCCCAGCTGGCGCGCAGGGCAAGGTCTTCAATGCCGGTCCACACCAGTCCCACATTGAACACAGGACGGGAATAACTGTCGCTGCCGACCTTGGCATCGTCGTCGACAGGCTTATGGTCGTCATCAAACATGGTCATTGTGGGAATGCTGCCCCTGTACATGCCCCCGGAACCAGTTCTGAAGGCATTGGCCTTCTCAAGCTCGCTTCTCACATAGGTCCAGCGCACACCGTAGGTCAGTGCGAAGTCCCGGGGCAGCTGGGTTTCCATATTGGCGAATAGGGCATGCGTAGTCTGGTTGCCTTCATAGAGCTTGTCCCGGTAATAATCCATTTTCATGGACATGACGGGTGACATTGTCTGGTTCATTTTCATGTAGTTACGGTTGACGGAATCCATGTCGTCATAGCTGAACTCGTAGCCTGCAATCAGATGATTTGCGGACCCCAGCTGCCAGTCTGTCTGCAGAGAAATGCCCGTGGTGTCAAGATAGTTGCGGGCGAAATTGTCTACTTCCGCCGTGTCGCCGTCGGTATAATCACCGACAAAGTTCTCCATGTGCTTGATGGTCTTCTGGTAGTAGGCGTCGAAGCGCAGGCGGGTGAACCATTTTGAGAGGTCCCGGGCTTCGGCAAAGGCATTGAACTTTTCACGGCTCCACTTGGGCACTTTAACGAAAAAGTCCTGATCGGGATTCGTCACGTATTCCATAGCCGTAGAGTTGAAATGCCCACGGTAATAATCGTAGCCGCCCCCCAGTGTGAAATGCTCGCTGAAGTCATAGCTCAAAAAGGCGCTGGCGTCGGTCTGGTTGAACCAGGTATTATCCAGAGTGCCATCGGGAGTATGGACATCATCCTGCTCGGAATGCGAGCCGGAAAAACGATAGTTCAAGCCCTTAACTTTTCCGTAAAGGGAGGCCCCTTCGGAAAAACCTCTGGACGCGCCGTTGTAGCCGACAAAGGCTTCCCCCTCGACAGGTTTTTTGCCGCCCTTTTTGGTAATCACGTTGATCACGCCGCCGATGGCGTCGGAGCCGTAAAGTACGGAAGCAGGTCCCTTTATGACTTCCACTCTTTCAATGCGTGAAGCATCGATGAGCAGAGGAGAACCGGACATGGATTTTTGCTCGGAAATCTTCTGACCGTCGATAAGCACCAGCGTACGGAAGGCGTCTTCACCGCGGATACGCACGCGCTTCAGCCCCTGGGAACCGTCGTTCATGATTTGCACGCCGGGCACATCCTCCAAAAGTTCGCCTACAGTACGGGCGCCGGAATGCCTCACTTGCTCGGCAGTAATGACCGTGACGCTGGAGGGCACATCCATCAGTTCCTTCTCCACTCGCGTGGCCGTGACAAAAACATCCCCGGCCTTCACCGTGTCTTCCGCAAGCGCGAACCGCGCGGGGACAACGACACACAACAGCATGGCGAGTGTCAGACTACCCGCAAATTCCCGATTGAAATTCATAACTCCTTCCTTTCCGTCATTCCTGATATTTTCGCCGCTCAAGCGCCCGATGCATCCGCCACGCGGCCCGTAAGTTCGCTATCTTCCAGATAATGCTTGAGAAAATCCTGCATAAGCTGCGAGATGTTCACCTGCCAAAACTGACCTGCCAGGGTCAGCACAGCTTTTTTTTCACTTACTGCAACAAGTCCTGCGCGCTGCCACTGTTCCAGCAGAGGCTCAAGCAGGGCAGAGAGCTCCACGCCAAATTTCTTTTCCAAAGCATCCATGTCTATCCAGCCATGCTCCAGGGCAAAAGCCACGGCACGGTAGAGATAAAAATGCGGGCTGGGGGCCATGATCATGGCCGTCGGCTTTTTGCCGGAATTCACATGCTCAAGCCATGCGTCATACCTGTTCTGGTGGATAAAAAACCATCCTGCGAGATTGCCGCCGGCTCCCGGGCCAAAGGCCAGGCAGTTTGCGCTGCCCTTGACATACTGATTGTACAGATTGCGCTCGCGGCTGCTGCGGGCCCAATGCGTGAGTGAAAGGCGGTAATAAAAAGCTTTCTGCAGTTTCTCCACGCTGGCGGCGAACATGGACGACTGCATGGGGATATCGGCCGCAGGCGGCATACGCCCTTCCCTGATCGCTTTGCCCAACGGTGTTTGCGAAAAGATATTGAGCTGATAGCAGTCCATGCCATCCAGTTCCAGGTCCATGGCTGTCTGGATGTCTTCCAGCCAAATCTCCATGCTCTGGTTGGGGAATCCATAGATGAGATCCACGATGACAGCAGCCTGCCCATAGCCCATTAACGTTTCCAGTCCCCGCATTACTGCTTCGCGAGGAGCAAGACGTCCCATGGACTGCCGTATTTCCGTGGAAAAGCTTTGCACACCGAGGGAAAACCGGTTTGCACCGCCGGCGAAACAGGCTTCCATCTTTTCCTGATTGAAATGGTGCAGACGGCCCTCTACGGTGATTTCGCAATCGTTGGCCAGCGGCAGGTATGTGCGCACCGCTTTAAGAAGGCGCTCGAGATCCGCCGCTTCCAGAGCCGTGGGGGTGCCTCCGCCAAAATAGACTGCATGCACGGGGCCCTGGCTTTGGGCAGGCCTGCCGTCCCAGAGCTGCATCTCCCTGATAAGCGCGTCGACATACTGCGCGCTCTGTTCCTTCCCATAGGCTTTGGTGTAAAAACCGCAGTAAAGGCACTGCGTTTCGCAAAAAGGGACATGAATGTACGCCACGCTTAACCCTGTCCGCGGCTTTTGGGAAAGATCTTCCAGAGTCTGCTCAACCATGGACGGCTGGATCCTTTTCCCGCCTGCTCCGGGATGGACGGCTATCTTGCCCTCAAACGCGTACCGAAGAGGATCGACACCTTCTCTTGCAAAATATTGCTCCATGCTCCACTGTCCTTTCGCAGGGGAGACGAAATTCTTTCCATTCATACGCGGAGCATCAAATGCGAACTTTGGCTCATCGTTCTTTGCTACGAACATGTCTTTCCTTTTTTAATAAACTGAAAAAGTTTTATTAACCTAACTAAATATGCGATGACTAACTAAATAAAATTGGGCTCATTGTCAAGCCAATTTTTGGTTCTTCTCTGTTTTAAGAGGGGGGAAGAGAGAAATGAAGTTGCACGCCAGGGAGACGGATTATGATGATGCGATCTTTCGCTGGCCGGTAGCAACGCACCCGCGATAAATCCGGCGAATGAAAAGAGAACGGCCATTCCGTACAGGAAAAAAGATCCCAACGGCAAGGAAGCTTGCTATTATGGTTACAGAAAAATTTGTTATGCTGGTGAACATTGACGCCGTACAAAGCTTTTCGCCATGAAACATCCCATCTTCATTCTTTTGCTCATACTTCCGGCGCTGGCGCTGACCGCCGCGGGAGATTTTCCGATGGCGCGCCGTCTCATCAACACGCAGGGCTGCAAAGCCTGCCACAAACTGGAAGGATTTGGCGGCGACTTTGCGCGGCCACTGGACGGGGTCGGCGACACCTTGAGTGAAACGCAGCTGGAGCAAAAACTGAAAACCGGCAATACCACGCCCTACATGCCAGGCCACCAACATCTGACCCAGGAAGAACGCACCTCGCTTGCACAGTTTCTGAAGTCCCTCAGGGGACAGGAGAAAAAACGCCCGGCGCAGCGGCCTGCGTCTTCCAGTCGCAAAAGATCCTGAAAAATCTTGTTGAAAGCGATTTTTCCATGCAGAGAGTGATTCCCATAACCTCACCGCTGTTTGTTCCGGAAACGAGCCTGAAGGCCTGCGGCGCTCCGGAGATGCTTTTTGCGCATCAGCAACCACTGGCGATGGAGATTGGCTGCGGCATCGGAGACTTCATCACCGCGCTGGCCGCCCAAACGCCGCAGTGGAACTTTCTGGCGGTGGACATCTATAACCAGGGCTGCATCAAAACCTGCCGCCGCCTCACGGAGGCCGCGCTGGAAAACGTACGCGTCTTGCGGATGGAGGCACGCGCGCTGCTCACCTCCTATTTCGACGAAGCATCCATCGCCGCGTTCTATATCAACTGCCCCGATCCCTGGCCCAAGAAACGCCATCATTACCGCCGGCTGGTCAACGCGGAATTTTTGCGGATCGCGCGTTACTTTCTCGTTCACGGCGGTGAAATGTTCTTTTGCACCGATTTTGAAAGTTATGCAGACGAAGTGGAACAGCTGCCGCAAATGCCGGGACTCGAATTTCTGGGACGCACGGCGGCGACGCCTGCGGAGTATCCCCATTCAAAATACATGCGCCGTTTTCTGGAAAAAGGGCTGCCGATTCATTTCTTCCACTACCGCAAAAGCGATGACGGGGCACGCTATGAACGTCCTCAGCTTGCACCCGGTTTCCGGAGACCCCGAACACGTACGGAGGAAACATCATGTGGCTGACCGCTGACCTGCCCGGAACAGGGGGCGTCTTCAAATCGCAGGAAGAAGACTTTGTGGTGGAGGAGCTGCCCGCCTACCTCCCCTGCGGAACCGGCGAGCATCTCTTTCTGCTGGTGGAAAAACAGGGGCTGACCACGCTGGATCTGGTACGGAGGCTGGCGCGCCAATGCAACATCGCCGAGCGTGACATAGGCTATGCGGGGATGAAAGACGCCCGCGGCATGACGCGGCAGTGGCTGTCCCTTCCGGCATCGGCTGCCCAGGGACGTTTGAGCGAAACCAATGACCGTTTCCGTATTTTAAAAACCGCGTTGCACCGCAACAAGCTGCGTATCGGTCATCTGCGCGGCAACCGTTTCCGGATCCTGCTGCGGGAGGTGGAGGAGCAGGCCTTGCCACACGCGCAGGCCATCCTTTGCGAACTTGCCGTTCGTGGCGTGCCCAACCGTTTTGGCGCACAGCGTTTCGGCGCCCTGAGCAATACGCACCTCATAGGGCGGGCCCTTCTTGCGGGCGAGTTTGAAAAGGCCGCGCAGGCGATGTTCACAACCGGAGAAAATATCCGGAATCCGCGCTGGAAGGCCGGAGCGGAACTCTTTGCGGCAGGAAACTTCGAAAAGGCGCTGGAGGTTCTCCCGGAGACCTGCCGCACGGAAAGAAGCGTTGTCAAGGCACTTGCCCAGGGGAAAACGCCGCGCGCTGCCCTGCTCGCGCTGCCGCAGCGGCTGCTGCGGCTGTACATCAGCGCCTGGCAGTCGGCGATTTTCGACCGGGTGGTCGAAGCGCGCCTTGATACTCTGGGACAGATTCTGGCAGGCGATCTGGCAATGAAACACGCCAACGGCGCCTGCTTCGCGGTCAGCGATCCCCTGCAGGAGCAGGCACGCGCCGACGCCTGGGAGATAAGCCCCACCGGTCCCCTGCCGGGAGCAAAAAAGATGCTGTGGGCCACAGAGGCGGCGGGCGCCATCGAACAGAAAGCGCTGGCAGGAGATAAGGATCTGCTGGAATCATCCGCGCTTCCCGCCGGACTGCGTCCCCTGGGAGAGCGGCGCGCATTGCGGGTACCGCTGGGCGAGGCATCGGCAGAGCTTGTCTCCGACGGGCTGCAGCTCACCTTCACGCTGCCTGCCGGCAGCTACGCGACATGTGTTGTCGAAGAAGTCATGAAAAGTGCCGTTGCTTCCTGAAAAAGGCAAAATGCGAAAACTTGTGAACCAATGTTTGCCTGTCTTTGCCATTTCACGCTTTATAAAAGCGGAAAAAAATGTTTTATTGGTCAATGAGTTCAACGGCAACGGGACGGCAATGTGCGCCGCAGTTTCATCATGACCTCCATCCCAGCGCAAAGGATCCTATGCCACACAAGGAAAAAAACGATTACCTCATCCAGTCGGTTTCACACGCGCTCGATCTCCTGGAACAGTTTCAGGGGCAGGAACTGGGCGTTACCGAATTAAGCGCCCGTCTCCATCTGCAAAAGAACCGGGTTTTCCGGTTGCTGGCAACTCTTATGTCGCGCGGCTATGTGGAGCAAAATCCGGTCACGGAAAACTACCGGCTGGGTCTGAAACCGCTGGGACTGGCCCAGATGGTGATCCGCAACATAGGCCTTTTGGGCCCTTCGCGCGCCATCCTGCGGGAAATCGTTGACGCCTGCGACGAGACCGCCTACATCTCCACGCTCAAAGACGGTCATATCATCTACCTGGACATTGTGGAAACCACCAATACCGTGCGCGTGGTGCCGCGTATCGGTTTCCGGCTGCCAGCCTACTGCACGGCGGCCGGCAAGGTGTATCTGGCCTTTGTGGAGGGGCTGGTGGAAAAGCTCTATACAAGAGCTCCCATGCAGGCCTTCACCTCTACAACCATCACGGCGCTGGACAATTTGAAACTGGAATTGAGCATCATCGCGCGAAGGGGCTATGCCATCGACAACGAAGAGCATGACACCGGCGTCCGTTGCGTCGCCGTGCCGGTACGCGACTACACCGCCCAGGTCGTGGGAGCCCTGAGTATCTCCGGCCCATCGTCGCGTTTTTCCGGAGAGCGCATCAGCCAGGAACTGGCGCCGCTTATCCTGCGGGAAGGCGGCAGGCTTTCCGAACAACTGGGATTCAAGCCACCCGCTCCTGCGGGCAATCACTCCTGAACACCGAACAGAAAAAATTTCTGGAGACAAAAAACCCCGGTAAAAAGTGACCGGGGTTTTGACTTTTAAGCTACGTGGATGGCTCCGGCTCGGAAGCCGGCGTTTCCGCGGAAACATCCTTGCCTTCCGCTTTCTTCGGTTTGCGCCGGTTGCTGTGCCGCCAACGCGACGAACGCCGCGATGGCGCGCGCTTGACTGGCGGAACCACCGCGGAATCCGGAGAAGCGGCGGCTTCTTCCACCGCGGCAGGAGCCGGTTCGGCAGGCACCGTTTCCGGGAGGGGAGCTGCTTCCGGCGTTTCCTCCCTGGCGGCCGTTTTCGCGCTTTTACGGGAGCGACTGCGGGTTCCGCTCCGCTTCCTTCTCCGCGGGGTACGTTCCTCCTCCTGAGTCTGCTCCGTGCCCTTTGCAGGTGCTTCCGAGTCGGCGAGTGCTCCACTGGCAGCTTCACCCTGAGCTTCCATTGACGTCTCGACGGCTTCAAGAGATGCGGCCGGGGATTCGGACGGCGCCGGCAAGGCCTTGACATCCTGGGCCGAGAGGGCCAGCCGTTCTTCCGGGACTGGAAGCTGAAGGGTCGTTACCGCTGCGGCGGCCTCCAGCGAAGACTGCGTCCGGGCGGCATCTTCCTCCGGCATTTCCTCTTCAGGATGTTTCTTTTTCTTCGTTTGCGGCGCCGAAGCGCGCGAGGTCTGGGCGCGCTTGCCACGACCGCGCCGTGAAGCTTTCTTCTTTGGAGCTTCGGTGTCTTCCTCTTTCTCCGGAGCCTGGGGCGCTGACGGCGTCTCCGGCACGGCTGCGGCTGCAACCGCAGACGGAGCTTCCGCAGTGGCCGCCGTTTCAGGCGTTTCGGCAGACTTTTCACGCTTGGTGATGGAAAGCTCGCAGTAATCCGGCGCCACATCGGCGCGTCCTCTCAGCACGATACGCACCTGATGCTGTTGTTCCAGTTCCCGCAAGGCTTCACGCCGCTCGTTGAGCAGGTAAAAGGCGACTTCCAGGGGCGTTTCCACATCCACCAGGCCCACATCCCCCTTGAAAAGCGCCGCCGTAATCCGCCGCATGATTGCCACAGCCTGCGCTTCCACCCGCCGAATCCGGCCGCTTCCCTGACAGTGCGGGCAAGGGAGCAGGGACTGCTCGCCCAACATCGGCCGAATACGCTGACGGCTCATCTCCAAAAGACAAAACTTGCTCATGCGGGCAAGATTGATCCGGGCCTTGTCCTTCTTGGCGGCTTCCTTGAGTTTTTTCTCCACTTCGCGGATATGCGCAGATTCCTTCATATCAATGAAGTCGACGACGATCAGGCCGCCCAGATCGCGCAATCGCAGCTGCCGGGCTATTTCGGCTGCCGCCTCCAGATTGGTGCGCAGGGCGGTGGCTTCAATATCGTTTTCGGCAATGGTTTTGCCGGAGTTGACATCAATGGCCACCAGCGCCTCGGTGGAGTCGATCACGATGGAGCCGCCCGAAGGCAGCGGCACCTTGTTGCGGGAAATGGCGGCAATCTGCTCTTCCAACTGATAACGGGAGAATATCGGGCGCTGCTCACGGTGGAGTTTCACCAGATCGGCGTAATCCGGCAGGGTGTCACGGAAGAAATCAACCGCTTCCTGATAAACCCGCGGGTTGTCCACCAGCACCTGATCCATGTCGACGCTGAAGTAGTCGCGCAAAAAACGGATCACCAGGTTGGATTCCTGATAGATCAGAGCCGGCGCGCTGCACTGGGAGGCCTTTTCCAGTACCTTTTCGTAAATGCGCCGCAGATAGTCTATATCCTTTTTGAGCTCTTCCTTCTTCTGGCCGATAGCGGCGGTACGGATGATATAGCCGACGCTTTCCGGCAAATTCAAAGACTCAATAATCTCCCTCAGTTTCTTGCGCTGCGTCTCGTCATCTATTTTGCGCGAGATGCCGCGGGCATCACCGTAAGGCATAATCACCATGAAACGCCCCGGCAACGAGATCTCCGTGGTGAGTGCCGCTCCCTTGCCGCTGCGGGCATCTTTGACGACCTGTACCAACAGTTCCTGACCCAGATGCAGAATCTTTTCGATGCGGCGAGGCTCGCCTGCGGCCACTTCCGTTTCCGCCGGAAGCGACCGGGGATTGATGTCGCCCATCTGCAAAAAGCCGGGGCGTCCACCGCCATAGTCCACAAAGGCCGCCTGCAGAGCCGGAACAATGTTGCACACCGTCCCCTTGTAAATGTTGCCACGGTTCTGTTCGCGGCCGGTAAATTCCACTTCGTACTCAAGCAGCACGCCGTCTTCCACTATCGCCACCCGGCTTTCTTCGGGATGATCGGCGTTGATCAAAATTTTTCTTCCCATACTCTCCTTTGCGAAACGCCGTTTACCGATTTTTCCGAATCAACTGGAATACCCTCCAAGAGAAATCGGCAAACGCTTCCCTTAAATTTTTCTGGATGGACGGGCGCTCTTGCCGGCACTCGTCTCAACGCAAAACGCCCCGTCCGGAAGGCGGAGGCAACCGGCGGAGCGCTTCGACCAATACAAAACTTGTGTGAAAACCCAAAATTTCTCAATCAACCGCCCAGATAGGCCGCTTTCACATCGGGATCGCAGGCCAGTTGTTCCGAAGGACCCTGCGCAACGATTTCGCCTGTATTCAGCACATAACCGCGATGGGCAAACTGCAGCGCGATCCGCGCATTCTGCTCCACCAGCAGAATCGTGATACCGTCCTCCTCGTTGAGACGCTTCAGGGCACGGAACTTTTCGTACATGATCACCGGCGCCAGGCCCATGGAAGGCTCGTCCAGCAGCAGCAAGCGGCCGCCGCTCATAAGCGCCCGTCCTACCGCCAGCATCTGCTGTTCCCCGCCGGAGAGCGATTCGCTCCGCTGTTTGCGGCGCTCGGCCAGCCGGGGGAAGAGATCATAGATCCGCTCCATGTCGCGGGCAATATTGTCAGTATCCTGACGCGCATAGGTCGCCAGTTTCAGATTCTCCTGCACGGTCAGATTGCCGAAGATGTGCCGTCCCTCCGGAGCAAGCGTAATATGCAGCTCGGAAACCACCTTGTGCGGCGGCATCTTCAAAATGGACTTTCCCTGATAGATGATATCGCCTTCCGTCACGCGGGGTGCCTCCGGCGGCGGCAGACGGGTAATGGTGTGCAGCGTGGTGGATTTCCCCGCGCCATTGGCGCCGATAAGCGTGACGATCTCTCCTTCGTCAATGTCGAAGGAGATACCGTGCAAGGCCTCGATATTACCGTATTTTACATGCAGATTGCGGACAGAAAGCAGCATCAGATGTTTTCGTCTCCCAGATAGGCTTTGATGACATTCGGGTCGGACTGAATAGCTTCGGGCGGCCCCTCGGCAATGGTCCTGCCAAAATCGATAACCTTGATGGACGAGCAAAGGCTCATCACCACCCGCATCTGATGTTCAATCATCCAGATGGTGAGATCCTTGAATTCCGTCCTGAGCCACCGGATCAGCTGAATCAAATCGCCCACATCGGCGGAGTTGAGTCCGGCAGCCGGCTCATCCAGCAGAAGCAGGCGCGGACGTACCGACATGGCGCGGGCGATTTCCACACGCCGCTGCAACCCGTAGGGCAGATTGCGGGGATATTCATGGGCATAGTCCATCAGGCCCATGCATTCCAGCATTTCATAGGCGTACCTGTCAATCTCGCGTTCCTGCCGCCGGAAACGGCGCGTCCACAAAAAGCAATCCCAGATGGAGTAGCCCAGGCGATGATGCTGCGATATCCGGATATTGTCCAGCACGGTCATATCCTGCCACAGGCGGATATTCTGGAAGGTACGGGCCATGCCCAGCGCCGTAATTTCGTGCGGTTTCAACGCCCGTATATCCTGCCCTCCAAACCGGATTGTACCGCTCGTCGGTTTGTAGAATCCCGATGCCAGATTGAACGCGGTGGTTTTCCCGGAGCCATTGGGACCGATAAGCGCGGTGGCGCTTCCCTCTTCCAGCCTCACGTTGAAATCCGACAAAGCCTGCAAGCCGCCAAATTTTTTGGTTAAACCACTGATTTCCAGAAGCATAGTGGCCATCCTTTTCTCAGTCTTCCAGCCGCTGGTAGAACTTCTTCAAAAATGGGAAGAAATCGGACAGTTCCTTTTTCCCCATGAACCCTTCCGGCCGGAACTGCATGGTGAGAATCAGAATCAGCGGCAGCACCACCCACTTCCAGACCTGGCCTATTTCGTAGCTGGCCGGAACCATATGCAACTGATGAGCCAGCGAATTAAGAGCGGGGATGGCAAAACGCAGGGCCTCGATCAGCAGGGTAAAGACGATGGCCGACAGTACCGACCCGGAAAGCGAACCCATCCCGCCCAGATAGACCATCACCAGGCATTCGGTGGATTTCAGGATGTTGAACGACTGCGGATTGACATAGCCGTATACATGCGCAAAAAGCCCACCGGCCACACCCGCCAGTCCCGAGGAAAGCATGAAGGCCACCAACTTCATCTTGTTGGTGTTGACGCTCATAATTTCGGCGGCCACCTCGTCCTGGCAGATGGCTGAAATCCCCTTCCCATAGGTGGAGGAGACAAAGCGCCGGATTGCCCACACACTCAATATCGTCCCGACAAGCACCAGCACGGGCATCCAGGGGATGTCCCAGACATCCTCCATGGCACCCACCACCCGTTTCATGCCCTGAAAACCGCGCGGGCCTCCAATAACATCCATATTTTCCAGGCAGGAAATGATGATGTAGTTGGCAGCGATGGTGATAATGGCCAGATAGTCGCCCCGGGTCTTGAAAGAGGGAACGGCGACAATCAGGCCGGCCAGAGCCGCCGCCACACCACCGATCAGAATAACCACAGGCACGCCGATAACCGCGAATTCTTCCGGCAGCAAGGCCGGGCCGAACACGCGGTCCTTGGTGAAAAGCAGCACGGACAGCACCGACGAGACATAGGCGCCCACACACATGAAACCAGCGTGGCCACAGGAAAATTCTCCCATGTAGCCATTCACCACATTGAGGCTCGTTGAAAGGATAATGTTGATGCCCATCAACATGGCAACAGTGGTTACATACTGGTCAACCAACTGAAAGTGCACAGCCAGAACAAAGCCAACAGTTATGGCAAGCAACAGCGCTTTGAAAGAATATTTTTGCATAGCGTGTAGTTATTTCAAATTTTGGTGGTCTGAGGCATACCGAACATTCCTGTCGGTTTCCACCACAAAATGAGCAGCAGCACCGAAAAGGCCAGCAGATCCCTCAAGGTTGAGGGGAAAACCGCCACAACGCCTATTTCCACAAAGGCCAGCAGAAAACCGCCCAAAAAAGCTCCGCGGATATCGCCAATGCCGCCCACCACAGCGGCGATAAACGCTTTCCAGCCAATAATCGCTCCCATGTAGGGATCCAGCACCGGATAGCTCATAACGAACAAAAAGCCAGCCAGTCCGGCGAATCCCGACCCCAGAATAAAGGTGAAGACGATGACGTTGTTGATGGGGATTCCCATGAGTGGAATGGCAAATTTGTCGTAGGAGATGGCCCGCATGGCCATGCCGATTTTCGTGCGCGTCACAATGAAGTGCAGAAGCAGAAACACGCCTATCGCTGCCGCGATGACCAGAATCTTCAAATTGGTTACCGAAATGCCACCCAGCGAAAAAACTGTCTTTTCCAGCAGATCCGGAAAGCGTTTGCGGCTTGCGCCCAAAAGCGCCAGATTGCCGTTTTCCAGCAGGAGACCGCACATCAGCGCCGTAATGACAACGTAGAGCCGGTGGGCGCCCTTCTCACGCAAGGGCCGGTAGGCGATCCGCTCCAGCGCGACGCCCACCAGGGATGTCAGTATCATGGTCGCCGGAATGGCCAGCGCCACAATCACCGGGCCCGTAAAGGTACCGGGATCAATGACACCGTAGCTGCCCAGCAGAAATGTGGCCACAAAAAAGGCAATGTAGGCTCCAACCATGAAGATGTCGCCATGCGCGAAGTTGATAAGCAACAGCACGCCGTATACCAGCGTGTACCCCAACGCAATCAGCGCGTAAAAGCTTCCCCACTGCAATGCGTTAAAAATGTTCTGAAAAAAGATCTCCACCGCTCTTCCCTGGAAAAACGTTTGCCGGGCTGCGGTACAGAAAGGAAGCGCAGCCCGGCGTCCATTATAAGTATATTATTCTGTCGGGCAGACCTGCTCGGTAAAAACGAACTTGCCCTCTTCGTTAATACGAACCACAACCGCGCACTTGATCGGATCGCCCTGATCGTTGAACTTCATGTTGCCCGTAATACCGTTAAACTCGGGAATCGCCGCCATGGCGTCACGAATCGCCTTGCGCTCCTCTTTCAGCTTGGGATGTACGGCCCCCACATCCTGGATCGCCTTGAGAACAATATGAGTGGCATCCCAGGTCAGGGCCGCAACATCGTCAGGCACATAACCGAATTTGGCCGTAAAACGATCGATGAACTCCTTGGTTGCGCCGGTAGCGCCAGCGGCCGCATAGTGGGTGGAAAAATACTGGCCTTTGCAGCCATCACCACACAGATCCATCAGTTCCGCAGTTCCCCAGGTATCGGAACCCATGAACGGTCCCTTCCAGCCCAAATCGTGAGCCTGGCGGACGATCAGAGCCACCTGGTTGTAGTTATCCGGCAAAAAGATGAAATCCGGTTTGGCCGCGATGATCTTGGTCAGCTGGGCGGAAAAATCCTGGTCCTTCGTCCCGTGGGATTCAAAAGCGACCACTGTGCCCTCGCCCATCTTCTTTTCCCATTCGTTGCGGAAAATTTCGGCCAGGCCTTTTGAATAGTCATTCGAAATATCGAAGATAACCGCGGATTTTTTGGCCTTAAACGTTTTGGCCGCAAAATTGACCGCTACCGGTCCCTGGAAGGGATCCAAAAAAGCCGCCCGGAAAACCCATGGCCGGTCCAGCGTACAATCCGGATTGGTGGACCACGGCGAAATCATCGGCGTGTGGTTGTCATCGCAGGTACCGCCAGCCGGCACCGCCTGTTTGGACGAGTTGGGGCCAACAATTGCCAGAACCTCGTCGCGCTCAATCATCTTCAGGGCGACGTTAACCGCAGATTCCGCCTTGGATTCGTTGTCCTCGTAGATGAAATCCAGCAGATATTTCTTGCCGCCGACTTCCAGCCCGCCTTTGCCGTTGATGTCGGCCTTCAGCATCTCCGCCGCATTGCGGGAAGATTCTCCCACCTTGGGGATGTCGCCGGTCATGGGCAGATTGAAGCCGATCTTCAACGAATCGGCCGCCCACGCAGCGCTTCCCAACATTGCGACAGCACCAATCACCATGCCCCATTTCTTCATACCGTCAAACCTCCTTGCAAAAAAAATTGTGTTTCCTCTCCAACCTAATCTTTCCCTATACCACATCATGAGGGAAATATGCTTCATGTTTCCGTTTTTTTTCTTTTCCGGACCGTTTTTTCCGGTTTGGGCTCCGTGTTTTCCGGCTGCTGCTTCCAGTCGCAGCCTTCCTGCGCACATTTACGGTACCGCCCATACCGTTTGCTGACCTTTTCCACCGTCACCGGGAATCCGCATTTGGGACAGGGTTCGGGCACCGGCAGATCCCACAGCGCGAATTTGCAGTCGGGATAACGGCTGCAGGAGTAAAAGATCTTGCCGTACCGGCTCTTCTTTTCCTGCATCGTCCCTTCATGGCACTGGGGGCAGACAACCCCGATTGCCCTGGGCTTGTTGATCGGCTGGATATTTTTACAGGCGGGATAGGCCGAACAGGCCAGAAACTTGCCGTAACGTCCGGTCTTGATCAGCATGGGCGCGCCGCATTTGTCGCATTTTTCCTCGGAAGTCTCCACCTCCCGCGGCTCTCCCGAAGGCGCCAGCGATTCCGTGAAATGGCAGGCGGGGAACCCGGAACAGGCCAAAAAACGCCCGGAACGTCCCAGTTTGATGACCAGCTTGCTGCCGCATTCCGGACAGACGCGATCGGTATCAACACTGGTCACCTCCTGTTTGCTGACCTCCACTTCCTTCTGCTTGAGCAGGCTGATAAAGGGCTCCCAGAATTCGGCAAGCACCGGACGCCAGCCTTTTTCGCCCCGGGAAACCTCGTCCAGTTCCTCCTCCATGGAGGCGGTAAACTCGTAATCCACATATTTGAAGAAATGCTTGGTCAGCAGATCGCTGACAACCATTCCCAAATCTTCCGGGAAAAACGTCCGTTTCTCCAGCCGGGCATACTGGCGTGTCACCAATGTGTTCATGATCGGCGCATAGGTGGAGGGGCGGCCAATGCCGTTTTCCTCAAGCGTCTTGACGAGCGTCGCCTCCGTGAAGCGGGGCGGAGGCTGGGTAAAATGCTGGGCGGGTTCCACGGAACTGCAGTCCAGCGCTTCGCCCGTCTCCAGCGGAGGAAGTTTTTTCCCATCCTCATCCTCCGCGCTGTCGTCGCGCTCCTCAATGTAGACCTTCATAAAGCCGGGGAAACGCACTACCTGTCCCGTCGCCCGCAGCGTAAAGCGTTCGCCGCACGAAATATCCGCCGTGGTGATGTCCAGAAGCGCCGCAGCCATCTGCGAAGCCAAGGCCCTGCGCCAAATCAGATCGTAGAGTTTGAACTGGTCGGGCGTCAGGTGCGCCTTCACCTTTGAGGGCAGATTGGCAAACGAGGTGGGACGGATCGCCTCGTGCGCCTCCTGGGCATTCTTGGCCCGGCTCTTGAACACCCGCGGCGCCGCCAGCGCATACTCCTTGCCGAAGTTCCCGGTGATGACAGCGCGCGCCTCTTTCAGGGCATCCTGCGACAGGGCCACCGAATCGGTACGCATGTAGGTGATGAGGCCCACCGGCCCGCTGCCGATATTCACCCCCTCGTAGAGCTTTTGTGCCACGCTCATGGTTTTTCCCGCCAGAAAACCCAGCTTGCGGCTGGCCTCCTGCTGCAGGGTACTGGTGGTAAAAGGCGGCGCGGGATTGCGCTTCTTCTCCTTGGCGCTCACCGCCGCGACCTGGAACGGTTGTTTTTCCATTTCGGCCGCCAAGCTTTCGGCCTGTTCCTGATTGGCGATGACAAACTTGTCAAGTTTCTTGCCGTCCAGCGCGTACAGCATCGCGGAAAATTCGCTTTTGCCCTTCCCGCCCAGATGCGCCTCAATGGTCCAGTACTCCTGCGCTTTGAAGGCCTGGATCTCCTTTTCCCGCTCGCAGATAAGCCTTAAGGCCACCGACTGCACACGCCCGGCGGAAAGGCCGTAGCGGATCTTTTTCCAAAGAAAGGGCGAGAGATTGAAACCAACAAGATAGTCGAGAATGGAACGCGCCTGCTGGGCGTCCACCAGCGGATGGGAAATGTCGCGCGGCTCCTGCATCGCGCGGGTGATGGCGCCTTTTGTGATCTCGTGGAAGGCCACCCGGCGCACCACGGGACGTGCGCCCTCTTCCGGAATGTTGAGCGCCTGCAGCAGGTGCCAGGCAATGGCCTCGCCTTCGCGATCGGGGTCGGTGGCCAGAATCAGTTCGTCGCAGCCACGCGATTCCTTGAGGATGGTTTCCAGATGCGCCTTGCTCTTGGGGAGAATTTCATATTTCGGCTCAAAATCGTGGGCCACGTCCACCGACCCGCGCCGGCTCGGCAAGGCCCGTACATGTCCGTACGAGGCCACCACCTTGAATCCGTCTCCCAGAAATTTTTCAATGGTCTTCGCCTTGGCCGGCGACTCCACAATGACCAGCGTTTTCGCCATAATTCGCTCTATCCGCACTGCAATAATTATAAAAAAGCCACGGTCTTCACCGTGGCCATGTCGTCAACAAATTCCCCTCTGCGCGCCCATTCATAACACCACGCCCGGTTTTCAAGCCCGTTTTAACTTACTTACTTATTTAAGGATGAAGTGCATACCGGGTAACCGCGTTACCACTCCCCGCAGTTCCAAGTCAAGCAACCTAGCGGAAACATCGCTGGGTGTCAAGCCGCTCTGCTGAATAAGCTCGTCCACATGGCAGGGCGCACTGGCCAGCAAACGGCAAAGGACGGCATCTTCCTCCGGCAGGGCAGGCGTCCCGGCGGAAGCGCCTCCCGCGGGAACGGGTGTTTCCCGCCGCAGAGGACGCCCCGTATTCACCTGCTGGCTCAGCCCCAGCGGCCCCAGCAGATCGCCGAGTTCCGCCACCAGATGCGCACCGTCTCCCAGCAGCCGGTTGACGCCGGTACTGGTTTCGGCATAGACTGGCCCTGGCACCGCAAACACTTCCCGCCCGTTTTGCAGGGCAAAATCGGCGGTGATGAGCGCGCCGCAGGTCGCGGACGCCTCGGCGACCAGCACGCCGCGCGATATTCCCGCGATGATGCGGTTGCGGGCAGGAAAATGGCCCGCCAGCGGCCGTGTTCCCGGCAGGTATTCGCTGAGCAGCATGCCCTGCACGCAAATTTTTTCCAGCAGTTCACGGTGTTCCGCCGGATAGGCCACGTCAATGCCGCAG
>JAFZPK010000194.1 GCA_017552515.1 Deltaproteobacteria bacterium
AGCTGGCGCTCCACCAGCGACCATTCCATGCTGCTTGTCTTCAGAGGCAACCAGTATCAGCTGAAACGGAACAACCGCATCGACGAAAGCGGTACATTCCAGATCGTGGGAAACCAAATTGAAACACAGCCACGCGGCCGCACAGCCTATGCCACACCGTTCCAGCTCATGGGCGATACACTGATTGTCGGCAAGATCCGCTACCAGCGGCAAGGCAACTAAAAAACGCCGCTTTACAGATTCACTCCGGCCTGTATCTCAACAACGGGGCAAAAGTTGCAATACTTTTGCCCCGATCATTTTTATTCTGCTTTTAGTTCACAAGCCAGTCACGCAACAAACGGCGCTCCTTGGGCGTTCCAGATGGACACGTACGCGTAAATACCGCGTCAATGGCTGCCAGCGTGGTATTCACCACTTCCATGTTGAGCACATCTGTCCCCGGCAGGGACTCTGCCGAAAACGCCGCAAGATTATGCGGGCAGCAGCTTACCTGCGGGCCATCTTCGGTCCGATAGAGAAGCGGCAGACCGTGGGTGCGGCAAATGACAGGACGCGCCGCATACAGCAGACAGATGTCCTCCCGCAGCAGCGGACAGATATCCTCGCCGGAATGCGCCGCATGATGAAGCAGATCTTCCCGCTTATGCGGCGGCAGGACACGCAGCGCCTGCCGAATGAATACACCCTCCACAGAGGAAAGACTCAAGTGCTGGCAACAATCGGCACAACCACGGCGGCACCGCATCTGATTGCCATAGCGCGCCCGGATCCGGGTACCAAAGGCGTCCAGCTGCGCCAAAAGAGCCCGATAATCGGCAAACAACGCATCGGGAAGCATTGCGTCTTTCATGCGTCATAATCCTTTTTCGTTTCCGCTCAACGAATTTTCCCCATGGCATCAATCAAAAGCACCGAACTTTCCAGATAGCGGGTTATCTTTTCCAGATCGAAGCCGGTCGGGCGCACAAACAGCACTCTCCCGCCCACCTCGCTCTCGCGGGAACGCAGCTGGGGAAAGTAGACTACGCCCAGTTCAGGCGTCGCGACCATGCCGCCGCGATCAGTCGCATCGCTGGAAAGCAGCATCTCGGCGGCCAGCCCCGGCATCGCCAGCACCTTGGCCGATGAAACCAGCCACTCCTGCACCCTCAAAGGATCGCCATAGAACTCCTTCTCCACCTCCTGCCGCACCCGGTCGGTCATGTCAAAACGGCCGATCCAGATGCCGTTTTCCTGCTGGTCCAGCCGCGCACCGGTTACCGCATCCAGCAGTATGGCGCCATGCAGGCTGACCGCGCCCTGAGCGCAGCTGGCCGTCAAAAGCGCAAGCCCTGCATCGAAAGCTTCGGCGGTGACACCCGCATCCAGCAAAATCTTGCGGGCGGTCTTGCGACTGTCTCTCCAGGAACCGGCGCTCACCGTCATCATATCCGGCAACCGGGCGGTCGAGACATCGAAATGATTCAAGGTTTCAATTTTCAGGACAATCTCGTCCGCCACATTGCGCCCACCCAGCGCCAGCTTGTCGATCATATCGCGGGCGATGTCCTTGATCTCGTCGTAGGAGCCCAGTCGATCGGATCCGCCGACATGATGACCCTGATAGCTTGATTTCAAATGAAAGCCGTACAGTCTGTTGTTCAGATCCTCCGCCATGGCAATCGCTCTCCATTAAAGTGATGAGTTATTTTTCAAGTTGCCGGTTCAAAATCATTTTTCGTGACAGACACCAGCGCTCCCACCGGGCAGGCCGCCGCCAACAGTTCCAGATCCGCTCCTGCGGCGACGTCTGCAAGCGGACGCTCCAACGCGGGCATTACCCTTGCATTGAAACCGCGCCCGGCAAAGCCCAGCACCGGCGTGCCGGCCCTTTCCGCAAGCCGTACGCAGAGCCCGCACTGAATGCACTTGTGCCGATCATGGACAACCTCAGCATGACTGGCGTCATGTTCGTAGGAGCGATGCGCGCCGGAAAAACGCTCCTGCCGCGCCCCGAAAAGCGCCGCATATTCCCGCAGCCGGCAGTCGGAAGCGGCCGAGCAGGCGCATTTCAAACAACGTGCGGCTTCCTCCTGCGCGCTTTTGGGAGAGAAACCCGTCTCCACCTCGGTAAAACCGCCGCAGCGCTTCTGCAGGGGAATTTCCGGCATTACCGCCCGTCCTTGTTGTGCGATTCCGGCAGTCGCTGCGGAAGCCGTCTCATCGTCCATCTGGTGATCGTAACCGTGCGAAGCGTCATCTTCCGCCCGTCCGCTGCGCAGCCAGCGATCCATCGCGTAGGCCACACGCCGCCCGGCAGCCACCGCCTCCACCGCAAGCCGCGCGTCACTGACACAGTCGCCCCCGGCAAAGACGCCTTCCCGAACAGTCTGCCCCGTGTGCGGATCGGCAAGCAGCAGGCCACGTTGCAACATTCCATCAAGTCCCTCCGGCTCCACCTCCTGCCCCAGAGCCGTCACCACCAGATCGGCCTTACGAATATGCTCGCTTCCCGGCATGGGTTCCGGCCGGCTTCGTCCCGAAGCATCCGGCTCGCTCAGGCGCATGGCGATGCAGGTCACCTCCATCGATCCATCCTCGTTTCGCTCCAGCCGCAGCGGTGCTTCCAGCTCCGCAAGCGTCACGCCCTCGTCTTCGGCGGCACGAACCTCCTCCTCCCAGGCCGGCATCTCCCTGCGGCTGCGGCGATAGAGCAGCGTTACGGAGGAGGCACCCAGACGGCGCGCCACCCGTGCGGCGTCCACTGCGGTATTGCCACCACCCACCACCAGCACGCGCGAGCCAACCGCCACCTTTTCGCCACGTGCCACTGTTTTCAAAAAATCAACTCCCGCCCGGACACCATCCAGCTCCTCGCCAGCAATCTTTAACGGCTTCGCCCTCTGCGCGCCTAGGCCAAAAAAAACTGCATCGTAATCGTGTTGCAGATCCTCAAAGGCAATATCGCGTCCCACCCGGACGCCAAAGCGAAAATGCGCGCCCAGACGTTCCACCTGCGCCGCCTCATGGACCATGACCTGTGGCGGCAAACGGTAGGCCGGGATACCGTAGCGCAACATGCCGCCCGCCTGCTCATGTTCGTCAAAAATCGTACAGTCATGCCCCAGAAGCTGCAGATACCAGGCAGCGGAAAGACCGGCCGGGCCAGCGCCCACAACCGCAACTCTCCTGCCCGAAGCGGGCGCGCAAACCGGAAGCGGCGCATCGGGCGCAGCATCCGCCGCAAAACGGTGCAACTGGCAGATAGCCACCGGCGCCTCCACCTTGCTTCGCCGGCAGTTTCGTTCACAGGGCCGTGTACAGACCCGTCCCAAAACTCCCGGAAAGGGCATCGTGCGGCGGATGATCTCCACCGCGGCCGTGTTGTCGCCTCCGGCCAGCGCCGCAAGAAAACCCGGTATATCGACTTCGGCCGGGCAGGCCATTGTGCATGGCCCGCGGCAATCGCCCACATGATCCGAAAGCAGCAATTCCAGGCAGAAACGCCGCGCGGCAAGCACCCGTTCGGATTCGGAAAGCACATCCATTCCCTCCTGCACCACGGTTGAGCAGGCAGGAGCCAGCGTTCCGCGCCCGGCAATCTCCACCACACAGATGAAGCAGGAGGCAAAGGGCTCCAGACGTTCATCGGAGCAAAAGGTCGGGATGAAAAGGCCGGCGGCCCGCGCGGCATCCAGAATGGTCGTGCCTTCCGGAACTTCCTGCCGGCGGCCGTTCAGCGTAAAGGAGACAAACGTCATGACAACTCCCACAAAAAGGTTGCCCCCTCACTCCGCTTGGGGGGGGTGGGGCCGGGGGTGGGGCTG
>JAFZPK010000195.1 GCA_017552515.1 Deltaproteobacteria bacterium
ATGAACGGTGGCATCGTCTCCACGCAGATCGTTTACACGCTGTTTGCCTTCACCGCACTCTTTGCCGCCGCCTTCTTCGGAGGAGCTTTTCTTCTCGCACTTTTTGGCGTCAGTCCCACAGCGAATGCCCAGATCTTCGACTACTACGACGCTCTCGGCATCTCCATTGCCTCTCTTTCCAACGTCGGTCCCGGCATGGGATATTACGGACCTCTTCATTCCTGGTCCATTCTTGCTCCGGTATCAAAGATCACCTGCGCTCTTCTCATGCTTGTCGGCCGTCTTGAAATCTTCCCGGTGCTTATACTCCTTACCCCCGGTTTCTGGAAAAAATCCTGACCTAGGGGAATTTCTCTTCTGCCTCTGGAGCGCTTTCAGCCATTTTGCCCGCCCGCTCGCGGTGGATCAGCACCAGATTGCGCAGGTAGATGAACAGGCCGAACTGGCCGATGATGATGACCGGTTCCAGCCGGTAGATGCCGTAGGTGATCGTCATGAGACTGCCAATGACGCTCAGGTACCAGAAGGCAACCGGCATGACGCTGCGCCCCTGGCGTTCGCTGACGAACCACTGCACCACAAAACGGCTGGCAAACACCAGTTGCCCCATCACCCCGAAGGCCAGCCAGAGGCTTTCGCCTGGATGCGCGGCATAAAAGGCAATTCGTTCGGAAATGGCTTCCCACATGGCTCTAATCTCTCACGATTTCCGCTGCGGGAAAACCAGCCGCCTGCGCATCCAGATGACCGCCAGTGTATCAACGATTCCCACCCAGAGCCGGTTGTTGACGCCGTACTTGGTTTCGCCCAGCAGCCGTGGCCGGTGATTGACCGGCGCTTCGGCGATGCGCTCGTAACCGGCGATGCGAAACAGCGTCGGGAAGAAGCGGTGCATTCCCTTGAACACCGGCACCTTCAGCGCGGGCTCCCGCCGGAAGACCCGCAGGGCGCAGCCAACATCGCGGATATGTTCGCCGGTGAGCGCATTGCGAAAACCGTTGGCAATGCGTGAGGAGAGTTTCCGCACCAGGGAATCCCGCCGTTTTTTCCGCCAGCCGTTGACCATGTCCAGCTCTTCGGCGCGCAGCTGTTCAAAAAGCGCCGGAATGTCCGCCGGATCGTTCTGGCCGTCGCCGTCCAGCGTCGCCAGGATTTCCGCCCGTGCCGCCGCAAAGCCGGTGGCCAGTGCCGCCGACTGTCCAAAGGAGCGCACATGATCGATGCGCCGGTGACGGCTGTCGCCCAGTTCATCAATGACCCGTGCGGTGCCGTCGGTCGAGCCGTCGTTGATCCACAGGCATTCCCAGTCGAGCCGGGCGCCGTCCAGTGCCTGGGCAACTTCCCGCGCCAGTGCGGGAATCGACTGCTCCTCGTTTTTAACCGGAATGATAACGCTTATATCCATAGGAAAGCTCCAAAGACAGGATATTGAAAATGAAATCCTTTTCGGTGAGGAAAATATATGTACGTTGAGCCCCTCTTCCGGCAAAGTCAATCATACTTTCAGCGTCAGAGGTCCGGAAAGCGTGATGCCGCCACCCATGATGCAGGAGCGGACAAGACCTTTCTCCAGCAGGATATGCGTTTCCAGCACGCCGCCCGGCTGGTGGAAACAGCCCTTTTCGCTCCCTTTCGTCAGGGCGCGCCAGACCGCGCAGGCAAGAGAGCCGCTGCCGCAGCTGCCCTCCCAGACCAGCGATCCGGTTTCCCGCACCCAGACCGCCGGAACAAGCTGCTCATTCCGCAGAAACATGACGCCGCAGGCCGCGCTGGCCGTTTGCGCATGCAGCGCCTGCACCGCCTCCAGCACAAAGCTCTCAGATCTCCGTTCACCCGCAACTATCATGTGCGTGATACCATCAAAACACACCACCGGGAATCTTTCCCCCGAAAAATCGAGGTGCGTGACCTCAAGCGGAGGCGCCATCCGGACAAAGGCGCTTTCCCGCTCATAGTCCAGCTCAACCGCAAGCGGTTCCGAAACGCCGCTGCACTCCACCCTGAGGCTTCGCGTACGTTTCCCCCGGAGACATCCTTCCAGATACCCCAGAGAGCGGGTCGCGTTGCCGCACAATTCGCCGCCCATCATCTCCAGCCGTGTATCTCCGCCGCAGACGGGATCGGTTATGTAGCCCACCTGCTCTATCGCCAGATCGGGCAGCGCCATCAGAAGTTTCGCCAGATCGGCGCGGGCTTCGGGCGGCACCGCGTTCAGTACCAGCAGGGTGATGTTGCCGCCGGGATTGGCCAGGTAGGCGGATATCTGCATAAATTCACTCCTTGTTTAAAACCTCTTCCAACTGAGGGAGATGGTCTGCAAAACCGCAGAAGGACATTCTGACTCCCCCACCCGGCTTTGCCGGGAGCCCCCTCTGAGAGAAGGCCTTTAAAGCCTTCCCCTGGAGGCTTCTCCGACATCATCCGTCTCGCTCCGCTCGACAGCTCCCCAGGGGTAATGTGAATGCCGGAGTGCCTCTACAAAAGCCAGTCGTCTCCCGCAGGTTCCGGCGCTGTCTGTTCCTTGCTGCGGAAAAACTCCACGGGATCGAGCGCCACGCTCTGGGCTTCAATCCCCTGCACCCGGATGGCGCGCAGCGGACGCACCGGGCAGGGATATTCGCAGTTCCCGCAGCCGATGCAGAGTTCCTCCGTCAGAACCGGTACCGGGCAGGCGTCATGCTCGCCCTGCACCATCCGCAGGGCTCCGGTGGGGCAGTGCTCCGCACAGGCGCCGCAGGGCGTCTTCTGCTCCACCGCCACGCACAGCCAGGGCTCGAAATGCGCCATGCCGATGCGCCGCCGCTTCTTTTCGGCAGGTGCAAGCGGCTGCAGGGCCCCAAAGGAGCAGATCTGCGAGCAGGCATTGCAGTTGAACTCGCACATGCCCAGACTGTAGTCCAGATGTACCGGCCTGAAGAGATCGCCCGGCCGCAGGACTTTTCCCCGGCAATGCGCCACGCAGACCCCGCAGTTGGCGCACAGCGCCGCAAAACGCCACGGCGTCTCCGCGCCCGGCGGGCAGATGGGCAAAGGCTCCCCCAACGGCATATGGGCTTTGGGCGCCAGCCGCCGCGTTCCCACTGCAAGCATCCCGGATGCAAACGCAGCCGCGCCGCCGGTGAGCAGTTGTCTGCGCCGGTTGTCAGTCGGCGTAGCCGCAACATGCCGCCGCCCCCAAGTAATGGCCTGCGCCGGGCACACTTCAAGGCAGGTCAGACAGCGCAGGCAGTGCTCGTCATCCACCTGCAATGTATCGGGATCGATGGCGGCCGCCGGGCAGTTTTTCCGGCAGAGCCCGCAGTGCAGGCATTTTTCTTC
>JAFZPK010000196.1 GCA_017552515.1 Deltaproteobacteria bacterium
CTGCCGGGGCGAATGCCAACGCAAAAAATAACTACGATCAGACACCTCTAATGTTTGCGGCATATTTCAATTTCAATCCGGAAGTAAGCAAAATGCTGCTAAATGCTGGGGCGGATGCCAATGCCAGAGACAAAAAAGGTATGACGGCACTAATGTGGTGGGCTGCGGCGGAAAATTCCAGTCCTGAAGTGGTGAAGATGCTGCTGGATGCTGGGGCTGATGTTAACGCCAAAGATAAGCAGAATATGACAGTTTTGATGCGAGCTGCGGAAGGAAGGGCTAAGCCGGAAGTGGTGAAGATGCTGCTAGCTGCCGGGGCGGATCTTCATGCCAGAGGTAATGAGGACAGTACGGCGCTGAGGTGGGCGGCGAAAAATTCGAGTCCAGAAGTAGTGCAGATACTGCTGGATGCCGGGGCGGATGCCAACGCCAAAGACAACCAGGGTAGGATAGCCCTGATATGGGCAGCCGCAGAAAATTTCAATCCTGAAATGATCACATTGTTGCAGGGTGGGGGGGATGTTAACGCTCGGGATAAAAAGAAAAAGACGGTTTTGATGTATGCGGCTGAGAAGAATTCCAACCCGGAAGTGGTGAAAACTCTGTTGGAGGCTGGAGCGGATGTTTTTGTTAAGGACAATAATAAGCATGATGCGCTTTGGTATGCGAAGCACCGAAAAGAACCGAATAAGAGAATCATAGAGATGATTGAAGAATCTATGGGATCTACAAGATCTCTTAAAGATTTTATATGGAATATTATTAGTTTTATATGGAATAATAAAGAAATTGTAGTTGGCTTAACAATATTGATTTTTGTAATAAAAATAATATACAAAATCATACGCATATAACATATATGATGATCGAAAGCTAAAAAATATGTCTATAATTCATGCCATACTGTTGGGAATTTTGCAGGGGCTGACCGAATTTTTACCGGTCTCCTCCTCCGGCCATCTGGCCATTGCGCAGCATTTTCTGCCGGGCTTCGAGCAGCCGGGCGTGCTGTTTGACGTGCTGCTGCATGTCGGCACCATTCTGGCAGTGCTCATCGCCTTTCGCCGCGAGGTCTGGCAGCTGGCGCGGGCGCCCTTTGCCCGTGACGAAGAGGCCCGTGTTGGGCGGCGCATATTGTTTTTGCTGGTGGTGGGTTCGATCCCGACCGCGATTATCGGACTGGCCTTCAAGGATTTTTTTGTCTCCATGTTTGAGCGGATCACGGTGGTGGCCGCGATGCTGCTGGTGACCGGTGCATTGTTGATTTGGGCCAACTGGATGCAGCGGCGCGACGGACGGAAAGCCGAGCGGCTGACGCTTTGGGATGCGCTTTTGACCGGCGTGGCGCAGGGCTGCGCGGTGATGCCGGGCATCTCCCGTTCCGGCGCGACGATTGCCGCTCTGTTGCTGCGCGGGGTGGACGGCGAGACTGCCGCCCGCTTTTCCTTCCTGCTGGCCCTGCCGGCGGTGGGTGGGGCGGCGCTGCTATCTCTGAAGGATCTGCCGCCTGGCTCCTTTGATGCTCTGCCGGCCTACCTGGCGGGCATGGCTGCGGCTTTTGTCACAGGATTGCTTGCCATCCGCTGGCTGCTCGGCGTGGTCCGCCGCAGACGCCTCGCCGGGTTCGCCCTCTACTGCTGGCTGGTGGGCGGTGCTTTGCTGTGCATGCTGTAAGCGGGAAGAACAAGGGGAGCGTGCTGTACGGAGGCGGTTGGGGAAAGTGACACGAAAAATTCCAGATACCACCTGTTGATGATTATCCTTTATTACATACAATATGTTGTATACCAGATGATATTGAGGTTGCTCTTGCCCAGTCGCTTTGTTATATAGAGGCGTTGTTTTGTGTACGCGGCCACATGGGCGGACGCCTGAGGACTTTTTCTGGTGAACCATTGGCGCACTGTTGATTTCATCGTTTATGCGAAAGGGAGCGAAAATGAAGGATGTCAAAGTAAAAAACAACGTATCCATGCTGGCCAAGATTGATTGGGAATTGCGGCATTTCCATGGCGAGGAACTCTCCACCCACAAAGGCTCCAGCTACAACGCCTTTCTGATCCAGGAAGAGAAGACGGTGCTGATCGATACGGTCTGGAAACCGTTTGCGAAGGAATTCGTCGATGCGCTGTCCCGCAAGGTCGATCTCTCCAAAATTGATTTCATCGTCGCCAACCATTCCGAAGTGGATCACAGCGGCTCGTTCCCCGAACTGATGCGCCACATTCCCGATACGCCCATCTACTGCACCGCCAGCTGTGAACGCTTCATGCGCGCGCAGTACCATCAGAACTGGAACTTCAAGACCGTGCGCACCGGCGACAAGCTGTCCGTGGGCAACGGCAAGGAACTGGTCTTCATCGAAGCCTCCATGCTGCATTGGCCGGACACCATGTTCACCTATCTCACCGGTGACAATATCCTGTTCTCAAGCGACGCCTTCGGCCAGCATTTCGCCTCCGAGATGGTTTGGGCCGACAAGGTGGACTATAACGTCATGATAACCGAGGCACTCAAGTACTACGCCAATATCGTCGGACCTTTCGGCCCCTTCGTGATCAAGAAGATCAAGGAGATGCAGGCGCTGAACGTGCCGATTGACATCATCTGCCCGGATCACGGTGTGCTGTGGCGTGAAAATCCCCTGCAGATCGTGGAGACCTATGCGAAGTGGGCCGATCAGTACAAGGAAAACCGGATTGCGGTCCTTTACAGCACGATGTGGAACGGCACCCGCATCATGGCGGAAAACATCGCCAAAGGCATTCAGGAAGCCGATCCGACCGTCGATGTGCAGATCATCAATCTGGCGCACAACGACAAGAACGATGTGCTTACCGAAGTCTTCCGTTCCAAGGGCATTCTTCTGGGCTCCGCGACCGCCAACAACAACATGCTGGGCGAAGCGGCCGCCATGCTGTGCGAAATCAAGGCCCTGAAGTTCCGTGGCAAGAAAGCCGCAGCCTTTGGTTCCTACGGCTGGAGCGGCGAGGCGCCCAAGCTTCTGTCGGAAGGTTTGAAGGATGCGGGCTTTGAAGTTGTGGCCGATCCGCTGCGGGCTTCGTGGCAACCGGATGAGGCAGCCTGCGCCCAGTGCCGCGAGTTTGGCGCCAACTTCGCCAAGGCTTTTGCTTGAGAATATAAAGCATAAACTTCTTTCCCCTCTTTTCCTCTGGGAAGGGAGGGGACTTGCATCAAAAGAAAACGGCGCTTCCCGGGAAAGGGGAGCGCCGTTGCTGTTTGGGAAAGCCGCCCGGCCTTTATCCGGCTGCGGCGGTTCCCGTTATTTCCAGTGGAACAGAACCGGCGGTTCCTGAGGGGCATCCTCCTCTTCCTCGTCTTCCATGTCTTCCGTCTCCAGCGGCAGACCGTTGCCGAAACCCGCTTCCTCGCTGGCCAGCAGGGTGAGTACGGTTTCGCGCAGATTGCTCAGGAGCTGTCCCAGATCCTCATCTATCAGTGTGACCTCTCCGTTGATGGAGGCGGCCCAGGCATTTTCGTGAAACTTGCGCACCGAGGGCGGCTCGGCCTCTTTAAACGGCACATAAACGACTTCTGGCAGAATTTCTTCAACGCCGCTGAAACGTTCGATTTCAATGGTGAGTTTCATGTAATACTTTCCATCCTTTTTAAAAACGGTTGTA
>JAFZPK010000197.1 GCA_017552515.1 Deltaproteobacteria bacterium
CAGCACCTTGCCCCAGCCGGTATCCGCAACCGTATAGTGCAGGCCATCGTCAATACAGCGCTGCCAGTACTTGGCGGTTACAATATGCGCCAGCGGATAGAGAAAGTCATGCTGCACCATCTTGGGATAGCTGCTGGTGCCGGACGAGAACAGCGCCAGAGAAATGTCCTCGTTGCAAGTATTCGCCTCGCCGACGGGGCGGGTAAAATCCGGAGAGATTTTCTCTATCTCCTCTTCCAGGGAAAGCCAGCCAGGACGTGTGCCATTCTGCAGCACCTTCAGCGGTTTTTCAACTTCGACCTTTCCTTCCGCATCATCCACGTGATCGGGCAACTGCGCCCAGTTGCTCGCGACAATCATGCGGATATCGCCCTTGTCAATGCGGTAGACCAGATCCTTGCTGGTCAGCATGTGAGTCGCGGGCGTGGTAATGGCGCCGATCTTGTGCAGACCCAACAGACAGTACCAGAAGCTGTAATGCCCCCGGAGAATCAGCATGACGTGATCCCCCTTGCGAATGCCCCGGGACAGGAAGAAGTTGGCCGCCTTGTCGCTCAAATACTTCAGATCGCCAAAGGTGAGCGTCCTTTCATGACCATGATCGTCCACCCAGATCAGAGCGCGCTTGTCCGGCTGTTCGGTGGCGTAGACATCCACCACGTCATAGGCGAAGTTAAAGTTCTTCGGAACCGTGATGGAGAAATTTTTATAAAAATCCTCATAGGAATCAAATTCGATACGATGAACAAATCTTTCCAGTAAATTGGCCATGACTCTTAAGCTCCTTGAAATGCTTGAAATATATTGTTTTCCCACCTGAGACCGCATAAAGCGTCCTCCGAGAAAACACGCTTCACATGCCTTCTCGCGACACTCCTCACCTCAAAAGCAGTTTTGTCGTGGAGAATTTCCCGGGAACCCTGAAAAAGGAAACCAGGCCGCAAATAGCCGTTACTTTCTGTCACCTTCGAAAAAAAGAACGGAAAGATACCGCCGCAGCCGCTCAGGATTCCCTACATAATAATGGCGAGGAACTTGGCCGGCCGATCGTCAAGCGTCGTCATGGCGTGGGGATAACTGGAATCAAAGAAGATACAGTCGCCCTCTTCCAGAATGATTTCGCGATTGTTGATAAATACCTTCAACGAACCTTCCAACAGGTAGTTGAATTCCTGACCGGGATGGACGTTGGGAGAAGGCGGCGTTTCCACCGGCTTGGGCTCCACCGTCACCAGAAACATCTCCGCCTTCTTGCCGGCAAAGTTGTTGACCAGATTCTGGTAACGATACTGGGAACGGCGCTCCACATGCACGCCTTCGCCCTTGCGGGTCACGGAATAGATACGCATGCGAGGTGCATCACCGGTAAGCAGCAGCGCCATGTCCACGTTCAGCTGTTGGGCGATACCGTAAAGAATGCTCGCCGGAATATCCGCCTCGCCCTGCTCGTAGCTCAGGTACACGTCATGCGGCACATCGACCAGCTGGGCCATCCGGGCGGCGGATATCTCCGACAGCTCGCGCATTTCCCGCACACGCGCGGCTATTTCCCTGATTTTTTCATTCATTTCTCTCTCCAAGAAAAAAGTCCGGAATTGTTTCGGACAAAAATGTAATTTTTTGCTTTTAAACGATTCTCCGACAGATTAAAAGAGAATTTTTATCCTGGAAACCATCCGTTTCAAGATGATATTTCATCAAAAAGGATGTTTGAATTCCATGTCCATGTCCCCGATCGTGCTTCACGTTTGCTGCGCGCCCTGCGCCTCGGCCTGTCTGGAACGGCTGGCGCTGGAAGGCTTTCGGGCCGTGCTGTTCTTCTCCAACGCCAATATCGCCCCGCGGGCGGAGCGTGACCACCGCCTGCACGAGGTGTTCAGGCTGGCCAAGCTCTCCAACTCCCGACTGGAGGTGGACGATATCGGGCATGAAACCTGGCTTGAACATGTCGCGGGGCTGGAGAACGCGCCGGAAGGCGGCGAACGCTGCCAGCGCTGCTTCGCCTTCAATCTGGAACGCACGCGGCGGCTGGCCGAAGATCTTGGTCTTCCCTTCACCACATCACTGACCGTCAGCCCCCACAAGTCAAGCGCCCAAATCTTCGAAGCCGGCGGCGTTTTTCCCGGATTTCAGCCGTGGAACTTCAAGAAGCGCGACGGTTTCAAGCGCAGCCTGGAACTGAGCCGTCATTATGGTTTCTACCGGCAGAACTACTGCGGTTGCGAATTTTCCCGAAGAGAATGAAAAAGAAGCTCTTTTCCAAACCGCGGCGCAGATTGCCCGCTTTCATGTTTTGGCTGTACAGTTTTCCAAAATCACTATAAAGATTTTGGAATTTATAAAGTACGCACCCGTTTCCGAGGAAAAATCCATGAGCGCCATACCGTTAAAAAATCTCCGCAATATCGGCATCATCTCCCATATTGACGCCGGCAAGACCACCGTTTCGGAACGCATTCTCTTTTACAGCGGCAAAATCCACAAGATCGGCGAAGTTCATGAGGGCGCGGCCACCATGGACTGGATGGTTCAGGAACAGGAACGAGGCATCACCATCACCGCCAGCAACACCACCTGCCAGTGGGGCGACTGCCAGATCAATCTCATCGACACGCCCGGGCATATCGATTTTACTATCGAAGTGGAACGTTCCCTGCGCGTGCTGGACGGAGCCGTAGCCATCTTCAGCGCGGTGGAAGGCGTGCAGCCGCAAACCGAATCGGTCTGGCGGCAGGCCAACCGTTATCAGGTGCCGCGTATCTGTTTCATCAACAAGATGGACCGCGTAGGCGCCAACCACGAAGCGGTTTTGAGCCAGATGCACGAACGTCTCGCTGCCCGTCCGGTGCTCATGCAACTGCCCCTGGGCGCGGAAAGCTCCTTCAGCGGTGTCATTGATCCACTTGCCGGCCAGATGCTCACCTTCCCCGAGTCGGAAAACATGCCGGCCACCAGCCCCATCGCCCCGGAATACGCCGAGGCCGCGCAAAGCGCTCGCGAGGCCATTCTGGAGGCCGCCGCCGATTATGACGACTCCATCCTCGACGATTTTCTGGAAGGCAACACGGTGGAACCGGAGCGGGTGTACGCGGCGATTCGTAAGGGCGTGCTTGCCGGCGGCCTTTTCCCGGTATTTCTGGGGGCCGCCTTGCGCAACAAGGGAATCCAGCCGCTGATGGACGCCATTGCCCGCTATCTGCCCTCGCCACTGGACATGCCGCCAACGCCCGCATTCAATCCCAAAACCGGCATTCAGGAAAGCCTGCCCTGCGATCCGCGCGGACCGCTCTGCGCGATGGCTTTCAAAGTTTTCGCCGACGAGGGCCGCAAGCTCACCTATTTGCGCATCTACTCCGGCACTCTGCATGCCGGCGACACCATCCTCAACGCCACCCGCAACCAGCAGGAAAAGATCTCCCGTATGTTCCGGATGCACTCGCACAAACGCGACCGCATCGAAACCGCAAGCACCGGCGACATTGTCACCGCCGCAGGCCTCAAGGGCGCACTGACCGGCGACACCTTTTGCGCCGTCGATCACCCGCTCATTCTGGCCGGGCTCGATGTTCCCGAGCCGGTGGTCTCGCTGGCAGTGGAAAGCCGCAGCGTGGAAGATCGGGAAAAGCTGCTGCCCACACTGGAAAAACTGCTCTGGGAGGATCCCACCTTCAAGGTGCGCGAAGACCGCGATACCGGCCAGACCATCCTGAGCGGCATGGGTGAACTGCATCTGGAGGTGATTACACGGCGCCTGGCGGATGACTTCGGGCTCAACGTCAAGACCGGACGGCCACAGGTGGTTTACCGGGAAACGATCCGCAAGGAGACGGAGCATCACGAAGTATTTGAAATTGAAACCGAAGGAAAGACGCAACGCGGCGAGCTCCGCTTCACGCTGACGCCGCTCGAACGCGGCGCCGGGGTCCAGATAACTCTTGATGACGAAAATCCCTCCATCCAGCTGCCGCCGGAGCTGCGCACGGCTCTGCGGGAGGCTCTGGAACAGAGCTGCCGCACCGGCATCCGTTCCGGCTATCCCATCACCGACGTGCGGGTAACGGTTACGGAAGCGCCCTTCATCCCCGGCGTCACCACAATGATGGGCGTTTGCGCCGCTGCCCAGAAAGGTTTCATCACCGCCGCGCAAAGCGCCGAGCCGACTCTTCTGGAACCCATCATGGCGCTGGAAATTTCCACGCCTTCCGAATTTTCCGGCAAAGTGCTCACCTTCCTGCGCCAGAAACGGGGGCGCATCACCGGCATGGAATCCCGCGGGGATATGGAGATCCTGCGCGCCGCCGCGCCATTGGCACAGATGTTCGGTTTCATGACAGAGCTGCGCAGCGCCACCAAGGGCCGGGGCTCGTTCACCATGGAATTTTCCCATTTCGATCAGGCACCGAAAGAGGATCTGGAACGTTTTGGGTTCATTACCGCTTAAAAACATCGGCCGCATCAAAACAAACAGCGTCTTTTTTCAAAAAAGACGCTGTTTGTGATCCATTCCCGATTCCAGTTGTCCCAGATGATCTTTCCTGCAGCAGGAAAAGTTGGTTCAGGTCAGCTCCACTACCGTCTTGCAGGCAGGGCATTTGGCCCTGCGGCCGGACATCCTGCGCATATACACCAGCTTGCTTCCACACAACGGACATTGCGTTGAAAGCTGCTCGTTTGCATCCATCACCGAAACCGCCGTGGAACGATCCTCCGGAGCAGCCGGTAACGAACGCGCAGCCATTTCCAGCTTGTCCAGACGCGATTCAAAAGCCTCAAGCCGCAGCATTTCCTGTTCTTCCGCCCTGGATACTCCACAAGTGTTCAACTGGCGTTTCAACGCCTCAAGCTGCCTGGCAAGTCCTGAGCATTTTCCCATGACGGCAAACACCAGCAACAGAGCCAGCACGCCCAAAACCGCTCCGCCAACCGGCAAATATGCCATCACTTCGTTTATGTCCATTTCTCCTCCCTTAATCAAAAAGCTTCCCTCTCAACGCCTTCCTTACCCCCTTAAAACCGGCAAACCTGCCCATCGTCAAATATTACAACGGTTTTTCCGCAACCATCATGTATACCGGATTCATTGCCTCAAAAGCCGCGTAATCGCTGGCCGGATTGGTTCGCGCGATGTTCACGGCAGTAATCTCCAGAGGATGTCCGGCACGTTCAAAAAAGTCGCGCACCGCCGTTACAGTATCCAACGTCACAGCGTTGATCACCACCCGTCCTCCGGGACACAGCCGCGCATCGACGACCTCCAGAACTTCCGCCAAATTGCCGCCGGTTCCCCCCATGAAGACCCGATCCGGATCCGGAAGTCCGTCCAGACACTCCGGAGCCTCACCTTCCACCACGATCACCCGCCGGGAGTTCATGCGTTCAAGATTGTCACGCAGCACCGCTACCCGCGCGGCATCCCGTTCCACGGCAAAGATCCGCCCACTCGGAATCAGGTTGTCCGCCTCAATGCTGACCGAGCCAGAACCCGCACCGATATCCCACATCGTCACCCCGCGCCGCAAGCGCAGTTTCGCCAGGCTCAGCACCCGGATCTCCTCCTGGGTCATAATCCGGCGCGGCAAATTGAACTCCTCATCCGGAATTCCAAGAACCGGGCGAAAGATACCCTCATCCTTTTCATACTCCCGAATCAGGACAAGCAGGTTGAGATCGCCTGCCACCATGTCGCGCAAACCCCGAATATCCGTTGCGATGATTCGTTCCCGATCCGACCCCAGATTCTCGCACAACCAGACACGGTAGCCTTCCCGTCCCCGGGAGAGCAGCTCGGCGGCCAGCCGCTGCGGCGTATTGATCCGATCGGTGAGAATGGCCACCTTGTCCGCGGCAATAATCCGATCGATATCCTGCCGCAGATCCCGACCCAGTAACGAGACAAAAGCCGCGTCGTCCCACGGCACCTTAAGCTTGGCAAACGCGTACTGTACCGAACTGATATTGGGGAGAAATTCCAGCCGCGCTTCCGGCAGGTTGCGCAACAGGGAACGCCCGCTGCCAAAAAAGAGTGGATCTCCCGACGAAAGCACCACAACCCGTTGCGTGGTCTCGTGCAAAAAGGTCATGATCTCCGTCGGGCTGTCTTTGAAGGCAATTTTTTCTCCGGGAAAATCCGGAAACAAGGCCAGATGGGCCGGACGACCTGCCAGAACCTCGGCCTGCCGTACCGCCTCCAGCGCCTGACCACTAAAGCCCTCCTGCCCCTGCACTCCGGCTCCTACCACCACTATCGCCGCCATCGTTTCCCTCCCAATGGTTCTTATGCTTTCAAATGTCTGTTTCCGGTCATCGCTCCGCTTGAACCCGGTTACAACCGGATCGGCATGATAACGTATCCCGTTCCGGGGAAGAAGAGCGAAAATGGAAGTCTCATGTTCCGTCCTGCCGTTCGGTAAACACGCGGGGGGACCCGGCTACTCCTTCTGCACGATCAGTCGCCCCGCAGGACGGGCATACCGCTCGTCGACCTTGCCCTCCAGTGCGGTCTGCAGGTAGTTGGTCAGCGCGTCCACATCAATGTAGCCAATGCTCCGGTAGGCCCGCCGGGCATCCGGTCCGACAAGCCCTCCGTAGGCATCGCCGCCATTGCCGACGAACTCGGCCGTTACAATGTTGTAGAGCGCATCGGGCATGAAAGGCCGGCCCGCCACCTCGTCAATGGTAACCCGGCTTCCCGGATGGAGTGGCGCATAAAAAATCGACTGCTCATAGCGCGCCCCCTTTTCGTAGGGAACTTTAACATTTACCCGGTACTTTATACCCGCCACCTGCGGCAGCGAGCCCATTGCGTCCGGCAGCGCGCTGGTGGCCGACTCCAGAATCTCCAGCAGCTTGACGCCGGTGATCTTCATCACGTACAGCTGATCATTGTATGGAAAGACACCGTGCAACTGCCCGCGAGTGATGTCGCCCTCAGGAATGGAATCGCGGATGCTCCCTCCATTTACAATGGCCGCATGCACCGTCTCGCCGGTAAGCGCCTGTGCCTGAATCGCCTGCCACAAAAAGGCATCGGCGCAGAAATTCGCCAGATTGGTCTCCTGAGTACGCACACCGGGATCGCGTTGGCCATCAAGCATGAAGTCGGTTTTGCCCACCTTGACAGCAAAGTATTTTGTGATTTCCGCCGCCGCATCATCGACAAGTTGTTTGACCAACGGATCCTCCCGCTGCCAAACGCCATAGGCAAGCGGCATGCTGCGCCACTGCCCGTTCTCGTGGCGAAGCTGACCAATGTTGTTGGTATGGCAGCCGGTTTCCACCAGCAATGCGCCATTGATCCGGCGATCCTTTACCTTGTGATCATGACCGTCGATGAAAATATCGATGCCCCTGACATGCTGCAGCACATCATCGGAGCGGCTGCCCGCACAGGAGGCCTCGCTGCCCAAATGCCCCAGGACGATGATCAATTCGCAGCCAGCCTTTTTGAGCTGGTTTACCTGCTCCTGAGCCAATTTCCAGAGAGCCTCATCGCCTATAAAGGTCAGCCCCGCGACATTTTTGGGATTGGTACTCACGACAGTTTCCGGCGTGGTCAGGCCCAGGATGCCAATCTTGATGCCGTTTTTTTCAATGACGACATGGGACGGCACCAAATTCCTGCCGGTCGTCTCCACCACGATATTGGCCGAAACTACTGGATAGTTCGCCTCAAGGATACGTTGTGCCAGCACCTCCTGCCCATAGTCGAACTCGTGGTTGCCCAAAGTTGCCGCGTCGTAGCCGGCAGCGTTCATGAAACGTATCGCGGTGCGGCCCTTGCTGAAGTTGACCAGATTATTGTCCTGGATGGCGTCTCCCGCATCCAGCAGCAAAACGGTATATCCCTTGCGTTCCAGATCCTTTTTCAATGCGGCAATCGCCGCCATCCCGTTCACACCCTCTTCCCGCCGATCGTAGCCATGGGTATCATTGGTGTGCAGAATGATCAGCCGCGAAAAATCCGCAGCCCAACTCGCGACGGTAAAACTTGCCGCCGCAAGAACCGCTCCTGCCAAAATCAGAAAATGCTTCATGCCTCTTTCCCCTTCCCTTTTCTTCGTCTCATACCCTTATTTTTATAAAACCGCTTTGCGCCTTTTCCAAAGACTTTATGGATGAGGGACGGTTTGCTATAGTGCATGAAAAAACACGGGAACATTCGCCATGAACAATTTTTCCCCGACCACCCCGGCCGAGATCGTCTCGGAGCCTTCCCCTCTTGTCATCCCGCGTGCGCAGCATTCCATTTCGCGCCGCCTGATCGATGAAGACGCGTTGAAAATTCTCTATCGTCTTCATCGTCATGGCTACCGGGCCTTTCTGGTGGGCGGCTGTGTACGGGATCTCCTGCTGGGACGCACTCCCAAAGACTTCGATATCGGGACGAATGCCACTCCCTCACAGATCAAACGGCTGTTTTCCAACTGTTTTCTGGTTGGCAGGCGTTTTCGCCTGGCACATATCCACTGCGCCAACGGGAAAATCATTGAAGTTGCCACCTTTCGCCGTCAGCCCCGCCCGGAAGAAATTCCCGCGGAGCCGACCCAACAGTTCCGCTTTGTGGAAAACGTGTTCGGTACCCCCGCGGAAGACGCCTTTCGCCGTGATTTTACCATCAATGCGCTGTTCTACGATATCGCCACCTTTGCCGTTCTTGACTATACCGGCGGTATCGCCGATTTGCACAGCCGGACCCTGAAAGTGATCGGCCAACCGGAAATCCGTTTCCGGGAAGATCCGGTACGAATGCTGCGCGCCATTGAACTGGCCAAACGGCTTGATTTCACCATGGATGACAAACTGATCCAGGGCCTGCACGCCTGTGCAACATTTATCGCGGACGCGGCCCCGGCCCGCATTCGTGACCGGATCTTTGAGCTTGCACAGCGCGGCGTTCTGGGAACAATCCTGCGGGAAGCTGCGGCTTTTGGGATGCTCGCGCCGCTTTTGGCAGGCTACCAGGGGCATGAGGCAACATTCGCCCTGCTGGAACGGCTGGATGAACGAAGCGCCGCAGGCGTTCCCACCGAAGAGCCAATGCTGCTGGCAGCGCTCTTTCTGGAACGTTTTCTGGCCGAAAGTCCCCCGCATAACAGCGTGGTCAACGCGCTCAAAATCACAAACGAACTCTTGCAGCCCCATTGCCAGTACTTTCGCATCGCGCATGGCATTCGTCATCAGGCCCAGGAGATTCTGATTACTGTCGGGCGCCTGCTGCGAGGCCCGGGCGCGCGTGGCGCGCGGCGTCTTCTTGTGCATCCATTTTTCGCCCCGGCGCTCGAACTTCTTTCGCTGTGGAGCCTCGATCATGCCGTTCTCGAGGCACTGATCCGGTCATGGCAAAACGAACCCCTTTCCGGCGAAAAAAACATGCAGGAGAATGCGCCTCAGCAATCTCCGAAACGATCCGGCCGGTCCCGCCGACGCCGCAGAAACCGCCGGAAAGCTCCCGGTGCATGTTCCACCTCTGCCTTGCCATCCCCTTCAAGGAGTCCAGAATCATGAAGACCTATCAACTGACCATTACCACCAGCCAGCATATCCAGACCCTGGCTCAAACCACTGCCATTCTCGCCCGCGAAAAGATCAACATCCGGGCAATCAGTTTCTCCAGTCATCCCCCCCAGGCTACCATCAACCTGCTGGTCGACAATCTCAAACAGGCCGAAACGGCGCTGGCCGGGGCCGGTATTCCGGTGGAACGCCGGGAAGTTTTGGCGGTGCTGACCAAAGATCAGCCCGGCGGACTGGACAAACTTATGCGGATTCTGGAACGCGAGCGGATCGTCATCAAAAGTGCCTGCGGTTTCGCTGCGGAGAGCCGCATCGACGCCGTCTTCGTCATGGAAGTCGACGAACCGGAAAACGTCCGGGCCCTGTTGAAAAAGGAAAAATTCCTGTTGCTCTCCGTGGAGTCGCTGTGCGAAATCGAGCCTGTGCATTATTGCTGAAGAAACGACTGCCCGAGCACTTGCAAGAATGCCTGCAATTCAACTATGTATTGAATTGTTCAAATTTCCTTTTTGCTTGTCCCCTTTCCGAAAACGCGGAGCTCCAACGGAGAGTGACAAACGTTAAAAGGAAGAATATCTTTATCAATTCGCCGGAGAAAACCGGCATTTATTAATAGATGAACAAGGAGAATCGTCCATGGCCCAGCCCCCCTTTCCTCGTCTCAACGACATTATTACCGATCTCGATGCTTGCACTCTCGAGGAGGCTATCGTCGAAATCCTGCAAAAAACCGTGGGGCGGGATCCGGAACTGAACGTGGACGAAATCGTCCGGTCAGTGCTGGCACGTGAACAGATGCACAGCACGGTTCTGGACAACGGCGTCGCCCTGCCGCACGCGCACTGCCCGGCCATCGAACGGCCGCAGGTTCTGATAGGACGCTCTCGAAAAGGTCTTTCCTCTCCGCAGGAAAAAACACCTGTCCATCTCGTCTTCCTGCTCCTCGGCAACAGCACCTCCACCTTCCAAATACTGGCCCAGATACGGCCGGCGCTTGACAATGCGGCAACACGCGAGGCGCTGATGGAGGCGGAAAGCGCCGCCCAGATGCTTAAACTGCTGGAGCAACATCCGGCGGACAAGAAACCGGAAAGCCAGGAGGAGCCGCCTGGCAGCCGGCCGGAAAGTCTATGGAAACGCTTGCTCGCCAATCCGGTTATTGGCGACTTCATCTTTTTTCTCAGGCAACTTGCCATCACCGTCACACTCTCCAAAAAGCTGCTGCTTATCGCCATTTCATCGGGAATTGTCGGCGGTGTGGGCGCCATTATGTTCAACTTCTGCATCGACTCCAGCATGCACATCTTTGAAGGACTGGCCGGCATCATGCCGCACCCCTGGCTGGTCGCCCTGGTACCGGCACTGGGCGGCGTGCTGTGCGGACTTATCAAACAGTACGGAGGGCTTCCCTTTGACGTACCCTGCGCCACCGACGGCTACGTCGAGTGCGTGCAGCACGACGGGAAGGTGAAACCCAAAACCCCGTTTCTGCTGATCCTTGCGGCATCCATTACCATTGGTTCCGGCGGCAGTTGCGGACGCGAATGCCCCACCGCCTATATCGGTTCGGGTCTGGGCGCCATCGCCACACGCTGTTTGCAGTTCCTGCGACTGGACAAGCTGCTGGGCGTCAAATTGGGACGGCGCGACTTCCGGCTGCTGGCCATCTGCGGCGCTTCCGCAGGCCTGGCCGCCATTTTCCGGGCTCCCATCGGCGGCGCGATCTTCGTCTGTGAAGTGCTGTACGAACATGGCATGGAGGTAAAAAGCATTATTCCCGCCATCTTCTCCGGCGCCATTTCCTACATTGTATTTTCATCGGTGTACGGCTTCGAGGCGCTTTATCAAATGGATGCGGTCTGGCAATTCGGCGTGTACAACCTGATCTTCGCCATCTCCGCCGGCATCGCCAGCGCCGCGGTTGGCTGGTTCTACGTCCGTTTCTTCTACAAGATCTTCCATATCGCCCGGGCCTCAACGCTCCCGGACTGGACGAAACCGGCCATTGGTGGACTGTTGCAGGGGATGATGGTGGTCTTCGTCGCCAAAGAACTGTGGGGACTGGGTTACAGCGGCATCCAGGAAGCGGTTAACGGTCATTTCGGCATGTGGACACTTCTTCTGCTCTGCTTCGGCAAAATCATCAGCACCGCGTTTACCGTGGCCAGCGGCGGCAGCGGCGGCGTGCTGGCTCCCAGTCTGTTCATCGGCGCCATGCTGGGCGGATTTTTGGGCAAGGTGTTCGAACTGTGGATTCCAAGCGGAACACCGGCGGGCGTCTATGTGGTCATCGGCATGGCCGCGCTTTTCTCCGCCGTGGGTAAGGTGCCGCTTTCCCTGCCGATTCTGCTCATGGAAGCAACCCGCAACTTCAGCGTCATTTTGCCGGTTTTCGTCGGCAGTGCCGTCGGCTATGCGCTTTCCGGTCCCTTCAAGATCTATGAAAGCCAGGAGCCCTATCCGCAGGCCGCCATGGGCGGCGGTTTCAACGCCCTGGGCGAGACCGAAGGCGATCTGCTGGCGCCCTACCCGGTCTCCGCCGCCATGGCACGCACACTGGACGTCATCGACGAAGAGACGCCCATTTCCGGCATCTTGAAAAAATTTACGGAAAGCGACCATCTTTTCTTCCCGGTCCGCAGTGCGGATGGACACTACTGCGGCACCATCGCGCTGGAGCAAATACGGCCCCTGCTTCTGGACCAGGAGGCGGATCACTTCATTGTCGCCCGTGATGTGGCGGATACCGGCTATCCCACAGTCAGCGCGAACGAGAGTCTGGGAGAGGTGTTGCAGTTTTTCAATCAGGAGGGTGTGCGCTATCTGCCGGTCGTGGATAACGACAATCTGCTGGTAGGGCTTCTGGACAAACGGGAAGTACAACGGCTGCTCAAGCGGCAGATCCTGCAACGGACCGCCGGCGTGGAATACATGGGTTCATCTCCCTGGAAAACCGGAGTGGAAGACAAACAGCCACCGGAAACTTACTGATGATATTTCCACTCTGCGGCCGGCACATACCAGTGAATGAAGTTGTGCATGATGCCCGAAGGCGAAGGCTCTATGCCGCGGAACCGCGCCGCCACCACCGGCAGGGCATCTGGCACATAGAGAAACAGGTAGGGCTGTTCCTCGGCCAAAATCTGCTGGAAACGGCCATAGATCCGTTTACGCTCCGCCTGATCCAGCGTACGGCGTCCCCGTTCCAGAAGATCGTCCACCTCCGCATTGTGGAAACCGACAAAATTGAGTTGTCCCACCGCTCTTTTGCTCGAATGCCAGACATCGTAACAATCCGGATCCACCGGCACCGTCCAGCCCAGCAGGGTCGCCTCGAAATTGCCCGGATTGATAAATTCCTTGAGAAAGGTTGCCCATTCGATCACCCTTATATGGGTGACAACCCCCACTTCGCGCAGGCGGCGCTGGATAATCTCCCCCGCCTTCACCCGCTGATCATTGCCCTGATTGGTAACAATGGTGAACTCGAAGGGCCGGCCGTCACGCACCAGTACGCCATCTGAACGCGGTTTCCAGCCAGCTTCCTCAAGGAGTGCCCGCGCCCGCGCGGGATCGTGCGGATAGCGCCGCACATCGGCGCAGTACGGCCAGGTGCCGGGAATATAGGGGCCGGTTGCTTCCCGCCCCAGTCCCAAAAGCACGCCGCGTACCAGTTCATCGCGATCGATGGCGTAGGAGAGCGCCTGCCGTACCCGGCGATCCTGGAAAAGCGGATTGCGCAGATTGAAACCCAGATAGCTGTAGGCCATCGCCGGATGGCGGTACTTGTGAAAACGTCTGCGAAAAGTCTCGCGGGAGGTCTGCCGGGCGTATTGCAGAGGCGTCAGATCGATCTCGTCAATGCCGCCGGTCTGCAGCTCCAGAAACATGGTTGTCGGATCGGGAATGACCCGGAACACCACGCGGTTGATCCATGGCCGCCCCTCGTAATAGGCGGGATTGGCTTCCAGTACCAGCCGTTCCCCACGCCTCCACTCCCTGAAGAGATAGGGGCCGGTACCGATGGGCGCGGAGGCCAGCGGGCTGCGGGTCACCGGCGTCTTTTCCAGCAAATGGCGGGGCAGGATATTCACGCCCCAGCTGCCCAGAGCCGAGGCCAGCGGTTTTTGATAGGTTACCACAAAGGTATGGGGATCCGGGGCTTCGGCACGCACAATCTGGCGGTAACGTTCGGAATAGGCGGTAGGCGTGGCGGGATCAACATAGACCTGATAGGTGAAAAGCGCATCGGCAGCAGTAAAGGGATGACCGTCATGCCAGGTGACGTCTCGCCGCAAATGAAAGGTCAGTGTCAGGCCATCGGGGGAAACTTCCCAGGACTCGGCCAAATCTCCTTCTATTTCCAGATTTTTGTTGTAGCGCACCAACCCATTGTACACCAGCTCACACACACCCGACGATACAGCGTCGGAGGCCAGAACCGGCAGCAAGGTGACCGCGTCGGCGCCGCCACCGAACACAATGGTATCTCCATGAACCGGGTTCCCCACCTCGGCCGACGGAGCGGAAGACGGCTCCCCTTTTTCGGAGGAACAGCCCGCAAGCAGCACAACCAGCAGGACCGCACCCGCCAGAAAACACCTCCATCCCACAGGGCTGCTCACAGAGCCTCCCGCCGGAACCCCTGCGGCGCCTCCAGGCAAAAGAGCCGCTCCGCAAGCGGCGCATTCAATTCAGGTTTGTCCATCTGAAGCGTGACGCGCGTCTTCCGGGCCGGAAAGCTAACCTGCCAGCGCGTTGGAAAGGCAACGGTTTCGCCTCCAAGCATAAAATCCCGAAAAGCGCCGTATTCCACGTCCAGCCGCGTTTCGCCGCGCGCAAGATAGGTGAGCTTGATCAGACGGCGCCGGGAATCAAAGCGCAAACGCGCCATCTCTCCGTCTTGCATCACACCGCTTGCCAGATAGCCGTCTGTCAGGACGCTTACCTTAAGCCGGGAGGTTTCGGGAAGTCTTGGACGCATCAGCATCAGCCGCGTCAGTTCGGCGGGATCCAGACGCAGCCGCACCAGGCGCTCCAGGTTTTCCGCGCTCGCTTCCCC
>JAFZPK010000198.1 GCA_017552515.1 Deltaproteobacteria bacterium
CCGCCCGCGATGATGGCGCCGGCATGCCCCATCCGTTTGCCGGGAGGGGCGGTGACGCCGGCGATGAAAGCCGCCACCGGCTTGGTCATGTTGTCACGGATGAAGTACGCTGCTTCTTCTTCCGCCGTACCGCCGATCTCGCCGATCATTAGCACCGCTTCAGTGGCGGGATCCGCCTCGAACAGTTTCAGCGCGTCGATGAAGCCGGTGCCGTTGACCGGATCGCCGCCCATTCCAAGGCATGTGGACTGCCCCAGGCCGCGGTTGCTGAGCTGCCAGACACCCTCGTAGTTCAGCGTGCCGCTGCGGGAAATAACGCCCACCGGCCCCGGGTTGTAGAGATAGCCGGGCAGAATGCCTATTTTACATTCGTTGGGCGTGATGATTCCGGGGCAGTTGGGACCGATAAGCCGGGTCTTTTTGCCTTCCATGTAGCGTTTGACTTTCACCATGTCGAGCACCGGGATCCCTTCGGTGATGCAGACCACCAGCGGGATTTCCGCTTCGACCGCCTCCATGATGGCGTCGGCGGCAAAGGCCGGCGGCACGTAGATGACCGAGGCGTTGGCGCCGGTTTCGCGCACCGCGTCGGCGACCGTATCGAAAACCGGGATCCCCTCTACCGAAGTCCCCGCCTTGCCGGGCGTGACGCCCGCCACCATCTGTGTCCCGTAATCACGGCAGGCCAGAGTGTGAAACATGCCGTGCGCGCCGGTAATTCCCTGGGTGACAACCCGTGTATTTTTATCAACCAAAATGCTCATTGTGCGCCTCCCACAGCCCGTACAATGGCTTGGGCCGCTTCGTCCATGCCACTGGCGGCGATAATGTTCAAACCGCTCTCCTTCAACAGTTTCTTGCCGGCCTCCACGTTGGTGCCCTCCAGCCGTACCACCAGAGGAATCGTCAGCTGGATTTCATGCACCGCGTCAATAATGCCGGCGGCGATGACATCGCATTTCATGATGCCGCCGAAAATGTTGACCAATATCCCCTTGACCTTGGGATCCATCAGAATGATGCGGAAGGCCGCCGCAACCTTTTCCCGGGAAGCTCCTCCGCCCACATCCAGGAAGTTGGCGGGGGATCCGCCCGAAAGCTGGATGATGTCCATCGTGGCCATCGCCAGTCCGGCGCCATTCACCATGCAGCCGATATTACCGTCCAGCGCGATGTAGGGCAGATCGTATTCGCTCGCCTCGATTTCGCTCTCGGGCTCTTCGTCGAAGTCACGCAGCGCGCGGATATCGGGATGGCGGAAGAGGGCGTTGTCGTCAAAGTTGAGCTTGGCGTCCAGTGCCAGAAGGTGATTTTCTCCGGTGACCACCAGGGGGTTAATCTCCGCAAGCGAGCAGTCCTTGGCGATGAACAATTTGTAGAGATTCTGGAACAGCCGTACCGCTTCACCGGTGAGCTTTCCTTTGAGGTCCAGCTTTATTGCCATGCGCCGTGCCTGAAAGGTCGCAAGACCCGTCAGTGGATCGATGGATTCACGAAAGATCTTTTCCGGAGTTTTCGCCGCGACTTCTTCGATGTCCATGCCACCCGCGGCCGAAGCCATCAGCGTCACCCGGGAAGTCGCGCGGTCCAGCAACATGCCCACGTAGAGCTCGCGGGCAATGGCGCAGCCTTCCTCAACGTAGAGGCGTTTCACCGTTTTGCCTTCCGGACCGGTCTGGTGGGTGACCAGCTGCGAGTTCAGCATCCGCCGCGCCGTGTGTTTGACTTCATCAAGCGTCTTCACCACCTTGACGCCGCCGCCTTTGCCGCGTCCACCGGCGTGGATCTGCGCCTTCACCACGTAGGGACCCTCGCCCAGCGCGCAGGCCGCCGCGCGTGCCTCCGCCGAATGGCGCGCCAGGGTTCCGCGTGGCACCGGTATGCCAAATTCCTGAAAGATCTTTTTGGCCTGATATTCATGAATCTTCATGGTTACTCAGTCTCCTCCTTGAGGGAATGTCATTTATTTTTTTGCCGCGCTTTTTAAAAAAGCGCATGGAAACGATACACTTATCTTTTAAGCTTTGCGACGTTCCTGCAGAAAGGCGTCGCGGCACTTCTCACAGCAGAATCGGTACTCGCGCCCGTCTATCACCGCATGTACGGCCTCTGATTCAAGAAAATAGGTACCGCACTGGGGATCCTTGATCAGATGTCCATCTCCGGCCGAGGACCTGGTTGGGGTACTCCGGGCGCTTTGGTTCAGCACCCGGATCGTGGCCAGGGTTCGCCCCACGAAGCGGGCAAGGCGAAAGAAGACGTAGAAGATCAACAACCACAAAAGCAGACGTACAATCACCAAAGATCACCATTCCTCGGTTAGAAGCCGCCATGCACCCGGCGTGGAACGATCGGGCAGTTCTTCCCACAGCTGCCGCGTGGTTTTGCCCAAGATCGGATGTCTCCAGTCCGGCGCCACCTCCAGAAGCGGCGCCAGTACGAAGGCGCGCTCGTGCAGGCGCGGGTGGGGCAAGATCAGGCGCGGGCTTTCGAGCTGAAGATCGTCGTAGGCCAGAATGTCGATGTCCAGCGTGCGCGCGCCCCAGCGTTCACGCCGCTCCCGCCCGAAAAGCGCCTCAATCTGCTGGCAGGTGTCCAGCATCTCCAGTGGTGCCAGCGCGGTTTCCGCCGCCAGCGCCGCGTTGAGATAGGGCGGCTGTCCGGACGGTCCGCCGACCGGCGCGGTCTCGAACAGATGGGAACGCCGCAGGAGTGTGACGCCGCAGCGTTCCAGAGCGGCGCAGGCGCCGCCGAGAATATCCCGCCGCGCTCCCAGATTGGAGCCCAGCGCCAGCAGCAGGGCGTGCATCGGTCGTTTGCCTTTCGGTTTTTCAGTATCGGGTTTTGCGCCGCTTCCCTTGCAAAGACATTTTGTCGGAAGCGATTCCCGACCTATGATATATTAACCGCAAATGGCGGGTAATGGCAAATTTTCTCTGTCTCTTCCGCAATGGCGAAGCCGCCCGCAATGCCGGCTTTGAAGGAAGAAGGAACAGGATCCAGGGTACCAGCCCAAAAGGAGAAAAACGAAATGTGGAGCATGCTGTGGCCCTTGCTGCTGATTGTCGCGGCAAACTGCTTTTATAATATCTGCACAAAGTCGTTGCCTGAAAATGTCAATACATTCGGGGCGCTGATTGTCACCTATCTTATGGGGGCTCTTCTTTCGGCGGTTCTGTTTGTGGCAAGCGTGAAGCCGCAGAACATTATGCCGGAAATGGCAAAACTCAACTGGACCTCATTCGTCTTGGGCATGGCCATTGTTGGTCTTGAGGCCGGTTATGTCTTTCTCTACCGCGCCGGGTGGAAGGTCAGCAACGGATCGCTGACCGCCAATATCTGCCTTGCTGTCGCGCTGCTGGCCATAGGGCCGCTGCTGTATAACGAGAACATATCCGTCCGGCAG
>JAFZPK010000199.1 GCA_017552515.1 Deltaproteobacteria bacterium
TGGGCTTCCTACACGTCCCTGCGGAATGAGGGGAAGATAGTCCTCTACATGAAGATCCTTCGTCATGTTGGTTGCGATAAAACCGGGAGCCACCGCGTTGACCAGGACGTTGCGCTTGGCAAGTTCGCGGGCTAGCGCCTTGGTGGCACCTATAAGTCCTGCCTTGGCGGCACTGTAGTTGGCTTGTCCTGCGACACCTGACTGGCCGGAGGTGGATGCTATATTGATGATTCGTCCCCGTCTGGCCCGTTGCATGAGGGGAACAATGCTGTGCGTGACATGGAAAAAGCCGTTGAGATGCACGTCCATGACCTGCCGCCAGTCATCTTCGCTCATGAGTCCGAAAATGCTGTCACGGGTAAAACCGGCATTGTTGACCAGAATATAGGGCGTCATCTGTTCCAGCAGGGGATCCAGCGCGGCATGGACGGCGTCTTTGTCGGATACGTCGAAGGGGACAAGTGTACACAGACGTCCCAGTGCAGTGATTTTTGCCTGGGTGACGGCGGCTGCGGCATCGTCGTTTTTGTAGTTGAGCCAGATGTTGAAACCATCCTGTGCCAGTCCCAGAGCGATGGCCCGTCCTATTCCTTTGCTGGCGCCCGTGATCAGGGCTATGTCTGTACGCATAAACTTCTCCTTTCTGTCAAACTAGACCAGTTCCCGGGGAAAGGCAAGCTGGACCCCGTATAATAATCATAATCTCTGAATGGCCTTTTGGGCTTTCACCAATTTTTCCGTGCCTTTTCCTCTGCGCTTCGCTATACAATCAGCCCATTCCCTGGAAAGGGATGAAAAACAGGAGACTATGCCGGTATCTCGATGTCTCCGGGCACGAATTCCGTAAACAGTTGCGGTGCCTGATGTGTCTGGGCGAGAAAACGGCATTTTGGATTCCAGGTGAAAATTCATGATGCAAAAGACAAAAGGGATGGCGGGCGATATCCGCTGGGAACGGGGTGCCTTGCAGCTGGTGGGGGACTGGACCTTGCCGCATTACCGGCTGCTGGAGCGCAAACTGGGAAAAATCCCGGCGAATTTCACGCGTATTGATTTCAGCGGCTTAGGTGCGCTCGATACGGCGGGCGCCTCGTTGCTGGCGTGGCGGTTCGGCGAAGAACGGCTGAAAGCATTGATTGAGGAGGCCCCTGAGCTTTCCAGCGAGCGGCGGGCTCTGCTTCTGGCTGTGGGAGCCGCGGCGGGGCGGCCGACGGAGGCGGTTCCGGCGCCGCGCCGAACGGTGGCCAGCCTGTTGGCGGATATCGGCAAATGTGTGATCGACGGTATAAAAGGACTGGGCGCGCTGCTGAATTTCGCGGGCCTGACACTGGTCTCGCTGGTTCGTGTTTTGCCGCATCCCAAGCGCTGGCGGTTGGTTTCGCTGGTTTCCCATATTCAGCAGACGGGATTGAACGCGGTGCCGATTGTCGCTCTGCTGACGTTTTTGGTAGGCGCGGTGGTTGCCTTTCTGGGTGCTACGGTTCTGGCCATTTTCGGTGCGACCATCTATACCGTGGATCTGGTGGCCTATGCTTTTGAACGGGAATTTGGCGTTTTGCTGGCGGCCATTCTGCTGGCCGGGCGTACTGCCAGTGCCTTTACCGCCCAGGTGGGTTCCATGAAGGTCAACGAGGAGATCGACGCCTTGCAGGCCCAGGGACTGGACCCCATGGAAATGCTGGTTTTGCCGCGGGTTTTGGCTTTACTGATCTCATTGCCCCTGCTCACCTTCGTTGCGGTTGCTTCCGGCATGGTGGGCGGCGCGGTGGTGGCGGTTTTTTCTCTGGATATTTCTATCGCGCGTTATCTGGAAATTATCCAGACGGTGCATATCCAGCATTTTTTGACCGGAATTGCCAAGGCGCCGGTTTTCGCTTTTGTGATAGCGATTATCGGCTGCCTGGAGGGGTTCAAGGTTGAAGGAAGCGCCCGTTCCGTGGGCGACCATACGACGTCCAGCGTGGTCCAGTCGATTTTCATGGTGATCCTGCTGGATGCGATAGCCGCCATGTTCTTCATGGAGATGAAATGGTAAGGGAAGAAGTCGTCATTTCGGTGCGTAATCTGGTGAACCGCTTCGGAACGCATGCGGTTCACGAAGGATTGAATCTGGACGTTTTCCGCGGCGAAATTCTGGGAGTGGTTGGGGGCTCGGGAACAGGAAAATCCGTGCTGTTGCGCTCAATTGTGGGCTTGCGTCGTCCCAGCGCCGGTGAAGTACGGGTTTTCGGCGAGGATTTGCAAACGCTTTCCCATGAGCGCCGTTCCCTGGTTGAACGGCGTTTTGGCGTGCTGTTTCAGAATGGGGCGTTGTTTTCATCGTTGACCGTTATCGAAAACATTGCTTTGCCGTTGATTGAGCATGCCCGTATGAAGCGTCCCGATGCGGAAAAGCTTGCGGCGGTGAAACTCGCTCTGGCGGGTTTGCCGGATGTGGCGGGGCACAAGTATCCGTCCGAACTGTCGGGAGGAATGGTCAAACGCGCTTCGCTTGCACGCGCTTTGGCACTCGATCCCGATATTCTGTTTCTGGATGAGCCGACCGCCGGTCTTGATCCCATTGGTGCGGCCGCATTTGACCATCTGCTGCTGACCTTGCGGGATGCGCTTACGCTGACGGTTTTTCTGGTAACCCACGATCTCGACACGCTGTATACCGTCTGCGATCGGGTGGCCGTGCTGTCGCAAAAAAAAGTTTTGGTGGCGGATCGGCTGGATGTGGTGGCTGAAACGGATGACGCCTGGGTCCGGGAATATTTCCACGGTCCGCGGGGCCGTGCCGCATTGCAGGCCAAACAGCGTATTGGTTCCTGAAACTGTGCGAGAGGCAGGAAGGGGCGGTTGTGAGGAAAATGATGAAACGTCGTTTGAAAACGGCGTCAGAAGTTTTTTAGGAGGATAAACATATGGAGACGCGTGCGCAGTATGTACTGGTCGGTGCGTTCACCGTTCTGGTTGCGGCGGCCGGATTGCTGTTTTGCCTGTGGGTCGCCCGTTCCGGGCATACCCGGGATGTTCAGCTGTACGACATCATTTTTCAGGAGAGTGTGACGGGGCTTTCCGTGGGCAATGCGGTGCAGTACAACGGAATCAGGGTTGGAGAGGTCAAGGATCTGTGGCTGGATACCAAGGATCCTCGTCGCGTATGGGCGCGGGTGGGTATCTACAGCAATACTCCGGTACGGGAGGATACCCGGGCGCGGTTGATACTGGCCAACGTTACCGGTGCCACCAATATCCAGCTGACCAGCGGTTCGCCGGACAGTCCGCTGCTGACGGTGCGTGAAGGAGAAGAATTCCCCCGCATTGAGGCGGAACCGTCGCCGTTCGCCAAGTTGCAAATCGGTGGCGAGGAAATGTTTACCAAGGTCAACGTGCTCATCGACAATGCAAGCAAATTGCTTTCCGAGAAAAATGCCAGTAATGTGGCGGCCTTTTTGGAACATCTGAATACGATTTCCGCCGCTCTTGCCGGGCAGAGAGAAGAGATTCGGGATGTGCTGAAAAGTCTGGCGGCTGCCGGAGATCAGGCCAGGGAAGCGGCAAATAGCGCGGCAAAAACGCTTCGGCAGGCGAATGATTTGCTGGCAACCCAGGGGAAAGCCCTGCTAACCGATGCCAACAAGACCATGGCTTCCCTGGAGAGGAGCAGTCTTGCTCTGGAAAATATCCTCAAAAATAATAAAAATGCGTTGAATAGCGGCATGCAGGGATTGGCCGATCTTGGACCGGCGATTCGCGAACTGCGTTTCACCTTGGCGTCATTCAGGAAGATAGCACAACGTTTGGATGAGGATCCGGCTTCCTATCTGATGGGGCGTGATCGCATCAAGGAGTTCAAGAAATGAGATACTGGGCAACAATTTTGGTAGCCGTGGCTGTTTCCGGCTGTTCTTTGCTGAGTGGCGCTCCGCCGCAGACCGTTTACCGTTTGCCGGCTGCCACCATGGCGGCATATCCTGGGAGCAGGATCAGTACTTCTCTGTGTGTTACGACGCCCAAAGCGAGTGGGGCGCTGGGGCGCTCCCGCATTTTGGTAGCGCCGGATGAACAGCAGATCAGCGCTTATCCGGATGTGCGCTGGAATACCTTTGCGCCTGTGCTGGTGCGTGACTATCTGCTGGAGGCGTTTATAAACGATGGACGTATTTCCCAGCTGAGTTCGGAAGAGGATCTCTTGCGGCCAGATGTCCTGCTGGGTGGCGCGTTGCGCGCTTTCCAGGTGGAGTATCATGCTTCCATGCCGCCTCAGGCAACAGTTTGTTTCGATGCCCGGTTGGTGGATCCCGTAACACGGAAAATTATTGCGTCCCGTCGTTTCATGGCAAGAGATACCGTTCGGGGCGAAACGATGGACGAGATTGTCGCCAGTTTTGGAAGAGCCGCCAACACAGTGGCGCAGGAACTTGTCAATTGGACGGCAGTCAACATGCCATCTCCGAAATAGTTTCATTTTTTAATAAAGTACAAGAGAGGCCGGTGCTTTATTGCCGGTCTTCCGAATCCTCTGGATCCTGCGGTTGCCAGGGAGTTGGTTCCTATGGATGGCAAATATCCTGCGATTGATTTGGCGCGTATCACACTGGCAGTCATTTTCATCTGCCTGTTGATCATAGCTTCCCTGTGGATTCTTGAGCCTTTTTTACCGGCCCTGATCTGGGCCATCATGATAGTGGTTTCCACGTGGCCGTTGCTGATGTGGGAACAGCAGTTTTTGGGCCGGCGCTCGTTGGCGGTGGTTGGCATGAGCGTGGCCATGCTGGCCATCTTTGTTATCCCCTTTGCTTTGGCCATTACGACCATCCTTCAGCATTCGGACAAAATTGTCGAATGGGGACGGGCGCTCACGGAACTGACCATTCCGCCGCCTCCCGAATGGATTGAAAAGATTCCCGTGATTGGGGCGCATCTGCAAACGGTTTGGGCGCAGATCGCCACCATGCCGCCGGAAGAATTGGGGGGGAAACTTTCCCCCTATATAGGGAAAATGGTTTCCTGGTTTGCCAGCCAGGCTGGCAATATCGGCATGATGTTTGTGCATTCGTTGCTGACACTGGGATTGGCGGTCTTTCTCTATGGTGAGGGAGATAAAATCGCTGCGGGTGTGCTGCGGTTTGCACGCCGGGTGGCGGGAGAAACCGGTGTCAATTCGGTCTATCTGGCGGCGAAAGCCATTCGGGCAGTCGCTCTGGGAGTGGTGGGCACCGCCCTGATTCAGGCCTTTTTGGCGGGAATCGGTCTTGTGGTAGTGGGATTTCCCTATACGACACTGCTTACGGCGGTTATTTTCATGCTTGCCGTGGCCCAGATCGGAGCGACCCCGGTGCTGCTTGTGGTCACCGTGTCCCTTTACTGGCATGGAGCCCGGATGCTGGGCACACTGATGCTGATATGGACCGTACTTCTCAGCATTCTGGACAGTTTCCTGCGTCCGGTTCTTATCAGACGGGGAGGAGCCCATTTGCCGCTCATCCTGATCTTTGCCGGTGTTATCGGTGGCCTGCTGGCCTTTGGCATCAAGGGACTGTTTGTGGGTCCGGTGACGCTGGCTGTTTCCTATACGCTTCTCGGCACATGGATGGCCGCCTCTTCGGCCCCTCCTTCGGCAGAGCAGTTGCAGACTTCTCCACCGGTTTCTGGTGATGTTGAAAACGGAAAATCTTCCCTGGAAGAGAAATCCGGTGAGTAGGAGAATTTGGCTCTTCATGGAGCGGGATTTTCCGGCGGGAATGTCATGGGGCATGTTGCCGGGAAAGAACCTGGCCTTCTGGAAGATGCCAAAACCCGGAAGAGGGAGGAGGAACATGTAGCGTTTTTGCTGCGGGCATGGTACAAGTTCCCATGGAGGCAACGAGAGGAAAGGGCATTTTTCCCGAGCGGGAGAGCTGTTTTGAAGGCCCTGAGGGATGAAAGGCCTGGATATCGTAATATGCTGGAATAAAAGGGAAAAGTCGGGAAGCCCTGAAAGCGCTTGACAAAAGCGGAATGAAAGTTGTAGTGTCCATAAAAAGATTTTATGGAAAAAATCAGCAGAGGAAAGGTTGCGGCTCCGATGTCTTGGATACCTAACAAAATAGAAACTAAAGGGTTGACTTTTATAGTTGATGAAGCTCAAGCCGGTGATGTTGGGAAGGGTATCGTCCGAGTTTATCAGGATCGGATGGACGAACTCGGAGTTAAACCGACAGATGTGGTTGAGATTGTTGGCTCTGCCCGTTCCACGGTTGCGCGCATTCACATAATGGATCCGTCTGCCAATGTACCGCCCAATGTGGTGCGCATGGATGGACTTATCCGCGAGAATACGGGCGATGGCATTGATGATTTCGTTGATATTCGCAAGTGTGAGCCGAAGCAGTGCGAAACCATGCTGATTGCTCCCACCGAATCGGGTCAGTCTCCTCCCGGCGAGGAAGAGGCACAGCAGCTGGCGATGATGCTGGCGAAGCGTCCTGTCCTTACTGGCGACAAGATCGAAGTCCAGATATTTGGCTTGGGGAGCAAGACCTTTTTGGTGGAAGGTACCAGCCCGCAGGGGCCGGTTATCATTAATCCGAGCACCTTTGTCCGGGTTAAGAAGTCCGATATGGCGGAGAAAGAATCGCGGATTTCTTATGAGGATATCGGCGGCCTGGATGAAGAGCTGAAGAAGATCAGAGAGATCGTAGAGTACCCGATGCGGTATCCGGAGATTTTCACGAAACTGGGAATTGAACCGCTGAAGGGTATCTTGATGATAGGACCGTCGGGCGTAGGAAAGACCCTCATTGCGAGAGCGGTTGCCAATGAAGTGAAGGCTCGCTTCATTCATATTGATGGCCCCGAGGTCATGAACAAGTTCTATGGAGAGAGCGAGGCGCGTTTGCGTCAGATCTTTACGGAAGCAGCCTCGAATGCTCCGGCGATTATCTTTATTGACGAGATTGACGCCATTTGCCCGAAGAGAACGGAAACCCATGGCAACGTTGAGAAACGTGTGGTTGCCCAGTTGCTGGTTCTGATGGATGGTTTGAAGTCCCGCGGGCAGGTTATCGTTATTGGAGCGACCAATATCCCCAATATGCTGGATCCGGCTTTGAGACGGCCGGGGCGTTTTGACCGTGAGATTATTATCAATCCGTCGAGCCGTGTGGGACGTCACCAGATTTTGAAGATCCATACCCGCAGAATGCCGTTGGCAAAGAATGTGGACCTGGAACGGCTGGCCGAACTGACACACGGTTTTGTCGGTTCCGACTTGGCGGCCTTGTGCAAGGAAGCTGGTATGGTGACGTTGAGGAGGGTACTCTCCAAGATGCGCGCCGATGGTATCAATCCGTCCGAAAGCGATTTGAGCCATGTTTATGTGGAGCAGGCGGATTTCCTGAACGCTTTCCGTGGAACCGAGCCGAGTGCCATGCGTGAATTTCTGCCCGAGCGTCCGCTGATTAAACTGAAAGATGTTGGCGGACTGCAGGAGGTGAAGAAAAATCTGGGCATGGTTATGGAGATTTGTCTCCATGCGTCAGCGGATGAAAAGGATGCACGCGCCATTTTGCCAAGGGGATTCTTCTTTACAGGCGGCCCCGGAACCGGGAAAACCATGCTGGCCAAGGCTTTGGCGGGCGAATATGAACTTCCGGTTCTGAGCGTGCATAGCTCGGCGCTTTTCTCCAAGTATGTCGGAGAATCGGAAAAGGGTGTCAGCGAGGTCTTTAAGAAGGCCAAGCACATTGCGCCGTGCGTGTTGCTGCTGGATGAGGTAGATACTATCGCTCCTACCCGGGCAAGCGGCAGTGTGTATGCGGGAACGGAGCAGCGCCTGGTTAACCAGTTGCTGGTTGAGATTGATAAAGCTGTTGCTTTCCAGGATATTATCATTATTGCGACGACCAACAGAATGGATTTGGTTGATACCGCCCTGCTGAGGTCTGGCCGTTTCGATTATGTGGTACAGTTTGAGCTTCCGACCGAAAGCGAACGTGCAGAGATCTTCAGGCTGCATGCAGGAGATTTGGGAATAGGCGAGGAGTCTATTGCAAAACTTGCGAAGATATCGGAAGGTATAAACGGTTCGGATATCGAAAGCTGCTGCCGGAGAGTCCGCATGCTGAAGATGAGTACGTTCTTCAAATCTGGAGGAACGAAAGAGCTGACGCATGACGAGATTGTTGATGAGTTCGAAAGAGTTGTCATTGAGATGACAATGAAAGCAAAAGCTGTGAATGCGAAGGATAAGAAGGAGTAATTAAAAATAAAGCAAAGCAGGAAGAGTTTTTTTGGTGTGCTTGCGTGAAAGGAGGTGACGTCTTTTTTTAAAGATTCGCACAAGCAGGTATGCCAAAGCGAAAAAGAAGGGAGAAGCCTTTAGAAGAGGCATCTCTCGTCTGGTAGGTGTAGCCAGTAACAAAAAATCTCAATAATGGAGGAATTTTAAAAATGGCAAAGACTATTGAAGTCACCGTATGGGCAACTGGCGTTGTACAGGATAAAGAGGGTCGTGACGTTTGCTTGGTTCTGACTGAAGCTGCCAATCAGGAAGGCAAATTCACCCAGGCTTTCGATAACTACGTAGACCTTCCTGACCGTATCAACGTTCAGGTTCGTAAATATGCTCGTATTTCCGACGCTGAGATCGAGAACAAATTCGAGTATGAGAACCATCGTCCCAACATTATCGGCGTTACTGAAGCTACCATTATGAAGGGTATCAACGTATGTAAAGGTCTGCAGGAAGGTGGCTTCCTGGTAATCAATACCACGAAGGATCCTGAAGCCCTTCTGAAATACGTTCCCGAAAAAGAGCGCAAAAAACTGAAAGCTGTAGCTACCATCGACGCTATCGGTATCGCTCCTGAGCAGTTGATCGACTACTCTGGTGCAGAGGGTGCTGAGGACGTGAGCGCGATCGGTGCTGGCCTTGGTTCCGTTATGGCGGGTGCCATTGCTGCAGTATCCGGTATCGTAAAGAAAGAGTCCATTCTTGCCGCAGCCGCTAACCGTACTGCCGCCAAGAGAGGCTATGACGAAGTAAAGATTAAAGTATTGAAATAAGAATAAGGTAGTAAAATAGCTTTTTGTTGCTGCACTGTTTTTAAAAAATCTAAAAAGGAGTGGTAATTCAATGAAAGAAAGATACAAAAAATATACGGTCGACATTCCTGAAGATATGAAGATTCCTTATGCTTGTATCGTGGAGTCTCCGAAGGTTAACGGTGAGCAGCCCCAGATGTTGACCGGTGGTTGGAGAATTTATCGTCCGGTAGTTGACCATGACAAATGCGTTCTCTGCAAATCCTGTATCCTTGCTTGCCCGGATGCTACCGTTCTGCTGGTAGACGGTGGTCAGAAGATCGGCTTCAACCTGGATTACTGCAAAGGCTGCGGTCTGTGTACTTGGGTATGCCCGGTCAACGCTATTGATCGTGTACCTGAACTGGATTTCGAAGACGGCGTTCCGTTCCAGGATGCTCTGTTCCTGTTGCCGCATGTAGAAAGACTGTATGCTGACTAATTTTTAGTGCTTGTATTTCTTTAAAAGCATTTTCTTTACGAGGAGAAAAAAATGGCAGAACGTACTGGTACCGTTAAGTTCCTTACTGGTTTGGGCGCGGTAGCAACCGCACTGAAGATGGCTGATATCGATGTCGCTTCCTCTTATCCTATTCGTCCCTACACTGGCGCAATGATGATGTTGTCCCAGATGGCAGCCCGTGGCGAGCTGGATCTCGAGTTCGTACATGGCGAAGGTGAGCATGGACAGCTCGGTATCGCTCACGGTGCATCCGCCGCTGGCGCACGTGCTTTCACCGGTTCTTCTGGTGTAGGCGTTACCTATGCTATGGAAACATACTCCCCGATCTCCGGTGGCCGTTGCCCGGTTCAGATGTTGATCGGTAACCGTACTCTGGACCCGCCTGGTGACTTCGGTTCCGAGCATACTGATGCTCTTTCCACCCGTGACCAGGGCTGGCTCATGGGTTGGGCCCATACTCCGCAGGAAGCTTTCGATAACACCCTGATGTTCTATCGTATTGGTGAGGATGCTCGTGTATCTCTGCCTCAGATGAACTGCCAGGATGGTTATTTCATTACCCATATTCCTGCAAAAGTTGTTATCCCCAGCCAGGAAGAAGTAAACAAATTCCTTCCTCCTCTGAACTTCCCGGATGCATTGGATCCTCTGAATCCTTTGGGACATGGTCCTCAGCTGTTCCCCGGCCAGGGTCATGTTTTGGAAGCTGACCGTGTAAACGCCATGATGGGCGCTTTCCCGGTAATCGATGAGGTTGTGAATGCGTTCAACGCTCAGTTCGGCACCGACTATGCTCCGTTCGTAGAGCAGTATCGTTGCGAAGATGCAGAGTATGTACTCTTCATCAATGGTGGTCATGCATACACCGCTAAATTCGCAGTCAATCATATGCGTGAAAAAGGCATGAAGATTGGTCTGGTTCGTCCTCGTTGGATCCGTCCTTGGGCAACCGACGTTGTAGCCGACATCCTGAGCAAATTCAAAGCCGTTGGCGTTGTAGAGACCAACAACGCATTTGGTGCTGCTCGCCAGGCCGGTATCCTGACTCTGGAAGTTGCTACCAGCCTTTATCAGTGCGACAAGAAGCCTGTTCTGACCGCTTTCATGGGTGGTCTTGGTGGTGAGGTTATCCGCCTTGACGAGTTCTACTACATGGGCGATGTTCTGAAGAAGGTTGCCGCCGAGGGTAAAGCTGATCGTACCGCTTACTGGATCGGTTTCCACAACGTTTGATGAACCACTTTGTTCAAACTATTAAATAATCGTTATTAATTAGAGGGAGAAACTCAATGACTACATTGTTGGAAGAACAAGTACAGGCGAAAGTAGACCTTCCTTTGCTGGAAAACATTCACAAAGCTGCCGCTCTGGACGAGATCTATGTTCCTGGTCATCGTACCTGCGCAGGCTGTGGTCCGGCTCTGGCATATCGTCTTACCTGTAAAGCAGCTGGCCAGAATTCTATTTTCCTGGGCCCGACGGGTTGTATGTATGTTGCTAACACCTCCTATCTGTGCGTTCCTTGGGCAGTACCCTGGATGCATACCCAGATTACCGATGGTGGTGCAGTAGCTTCTGGTATTTCCGCTGCTTATGAAGCCCGTATTCGTAAAGGGAAATATAAAGGCACGTTCCCGAATATCTATGTATTCGCCGGTGACGGTGGTTCTTCTGATATCGGTCTGCAGGCTGCTTCTGCAATGATCTATCGTGATCATGACGCAGTATTCGTATGCTATGACAACGAGCAGTATGCTAACACTGGTATCCAGACCTCTCCTCAGACTCCTTATGGTGCATGGACTACCTTTACTCCTCCGGGACCGAAGATTCCTGAAGCAAAGAAACTGTGGCCGAAGGATTTCGCCCGCGGAATGATCGCTCTTCATCCTGGTCTGCGTTATGCTGCAGCAGCATCTATCGCATATCCTGTTGACCTGATGAACAAAGTTCGTAAATGCGCCAACGTACACGGCTCTGCTCTGATTCACATTCAGTCCATCTGCCCGAAGGGCTGGGGTATCCGTTCCAACCAGACCCTGATGGTTGGTAAACTGGCTGTTGAGACCGGTATGTTCCATCTGTTCGAATATGAGAACATGGAGTACACCTATCAGTATCAGCCGAAGGCATTCAAACCCGTTACCGAGTACCTGAAGCTCCAGGATCGTTTTGCACATCTGAAACCTGAGCATCATGCAAAGATTCAGGAATTCGTAAATCAGGGCTTGAAACGCTGCGGTATTAAGGTTCCTGTTGAAGCAGTGTGATTGTTCGAGAGCAGTAAGTAGTACTTTGTAGGTTATGCTGTGTCCTCCCCCACGGTTTCGTGGGGGAGGATTTTTTTTATGAGGGGAAGGATACGGGTGAAAATCCGGCATGTCCGAAGCGTATTTGTTGTGAATATTTTCTCCTGGATGGGATAATCTGAAAAAGCGCAAGGTTTGGGTACCTTTTTTCGATTGTAATCTATAGACGTGTGGGCAGCTGCCTGGCTGTTTATCTTTTTTGTGAATAATGAACAAAATATTTGACTTTGCCATCAATATGTATATAATCGTTTTGTTGTTCGGCAAGCGGTAAGGGAAGTTGAGAAGAGTTATTTTCCCCAATAGCTCAGTCGGTAGAGCAGGTGGCTGTTAACCACCCTGTCCGTGGTTCGAGTCCGCGTTGGGGAGCCAATACAGAAAAAGCCCGTCAGTTTATGCTGGCGGGCTTTTTTGTTAAGAGTGGCTCCATTTCTCCAAGTCTTAATGCTTTCTTTGATACCCTATTATATCTTCAAAAATTTTCCATCTCTTCTCTGTTTGTTTTTCCGCTCATTATTCCAGCTTGGTTTTTAGCTTCAAATATATAAAAAAAGTGAGCATATGCTTTCGCATATGCTCACTTTTAGGGCTTACAACTACTGATTTATTTTATTGGAATTTCCTACTTTTTTTCCTTTTCACAGTCCGGCTGCAACTGTGCCAGTTTCTGATAGAGGTTGAAGCGTGCCTGGGTCGCTTCCGCCGCATGGTTCATCAAGGCCTCGGCTACTTCCGGATGGGCTTTGCGCAGGACCCGGAAACGGTTCTCGCCTCCCGCAAACTCCGTAAAGGCCATGCTGACAGGAGCCGAATCAATCTGAAGCGGATTCTTACCCTCGGCAATCCGTCTCGGATCGAAACGGTACAGTGGCCAATGCCCGCTCTTCAGCGCCTTTTTATCCTCATCAATACCGGCCGTCATATTGATGCCATGGGCAATGCAGTGGCAGTAGGCCAGAATCAGCGACGGTCCGTCGTAGGATTCAGCTTCGATGAAAGCCTTGATGAGTTGCGCCGGATTTCCCAGCGAGACCCGGGCAACGTAAATTGACCCATAGGTCATGGCGATCATGCCAAGATCCTTTTTCTCCAGCCGTTTTCCCGCTGCGGCAAACTGTGCCACCGCTCCCAGCGGAGTGGCTTTGCTGGCCTGTCCGCCGGTGTTTGAATACACTTCGGTGTCCAGGACGAGCACGTTGACATTGGCGCCGGATGCCAGCACGTGATCCAGTCCGCCGTAGCCGATATCATAGGCCCATCCGTCTCCGCCCAGAATCCAGACCGACTTCTTGACCAGAAAATCGGCTATGTTGAGCAGCGCTTTGGATTCCGCATCCGTACGGGATTGCAATGCGGCTTTCAAGTCACCGACCCTTGCGCGCTGGGCTTCAATGTCGGCCTGGCTGTTTTGCGGGGCCGTACTCAGCTCTTCGATGAGTGCTGCAGGTTCTCCCATATTTTTCAACAGCTCTTTTGCGTATTCGGTGAGCTTGTCAACCGTCAGACGCATACCCAAACCGAACTCCGCGTTGTCTTCGAAGAGAGAGTTCGCCCAGCTCGGTCCCCGTCCGTCTGCGCGGGTTGTCCACGGCGTGGTGGGCAGGTTGCCGCCATAGATGGACGCACAGCCGGTCGCGTTGGCTATGAGGGCGCGATCACCAAACAGCTGCGAGAGCAGTTTGACAAAAGCGGTTTCTCCACAACCGGCGCAGGCTCCGGAAAATTCGAACAGTGGCCGCAACAGCTGGCTGCCCTTGACGGTTGCCCGGTCGAACAGCGCCGGATCCGTGTCGGGGATATCCAGGAAGAAGTTCCAGTTGGCGATTTCAGGAATGCGCAGAGGCTCCTGGGGCGCCATGGTCAGGGCTTTGCGTTCCGGATTGCTGCGGTTTTTGGCCGGGCAGTTGTGAACGCAGACACCGCATCCGGTACAGTCTTCCGGACTGATCTGCAGAGTGAACTTTTTGCCGGCCATTTCCCGGGCATCCGTGGATTTGAAGGTCTCCGGAGCCTGCTTGAGCAGATCGGCTTCGTAGATCTTCATGCGGATGACAGCATGCGGGCAAAGCAGGGAGCAGATCCCGCACTGGACGCAGGTCTGCGGATCCCATACCGGGATTTCCACGGCAATGTTGCGTTTTTCATACCGGGAAGTGCCGACAGGATAGGTGCCGTCGACCGGCAGGGCCGAAACCGGAATCTGTTCTCCCAGGCCGTCGATAAGCTGTCCTGTCACTTTTTGGATAAATTCGGGGTCCTCGTCGCTGAAAGCTTTTTTCATGACGATATCGCTCTTGGCCTGTGCCGGTACGGTGACTTTCGCCAAATTGGCCAGAGCGGCATCTACCGCCTGGAAGTTCATGTTGACGACTTTTTCTCCCGATTTGCCGTAGCTTTTGACGATGGCATTCTTGATGGCTTCCACAGCCTGATCGATCGGCAGAATCCCGGAAATTTTGAAGAACGCCGTCTGCATAATGATGTTGATTCGGGGACCGAGACCGATCTCGTTGCCGAGACGGACGCCATCAATAATGTAGAACTGGAGCTTTTTGTCGATGATCTGCTTTTGCACTTCCAGGGGAAGATGCTTCCAGACCGTCTTCTTGTCATAGGGGCTGTTCAGCAGGAAGGTCGCCCCGGTTTTGGCCTTGCCCAGAATATTGTACTTTTCCAGGAAGGAAAAATTGTGGCAGGCGACAAAATCGGCATTTTCCACCAGATAGGGCGCCCGGATTTTCTGGGGGCCAAACCGCAGGTGGCTGGTGGTCATGCTTCCGGCTTTTTTCGAGTCGTAGACAAAGTAGGCCTGCGCCCGGTTTTCGGTATTGTTGCCGATGATCTTGATGGAATTCTTGTTGGCGCCCACTGTTCCGTCCGAGCCCAGACCGTAGAACATCGCCTGGTAGAGGTCGTCATGCGGCATCCGGAATTCCGGATCGAATTTCAGGCTTGTGCCCGTCACATCGTCACAGATACCGACGGTGAAGTGATTCTTCGGATGAGGTGTGGCCAGGTTGTCGAACACCGCCTTGGCCATCGCGGGCGAAAACTCGAAGGATCCCAGCCCATAACGGCCGCCGACCACCACCGGAGCCGTGCCAAACACATGGCCGCCCCATTCGTCCAGCGCGGAGCGTACCGCCAGGTAGAGCGGTTCGCCGACCGAGCCGGGTTCCTTGGTGCGATCCAGTACGGCAATGCGCCGCACCGTCTTCGGCAGCGTCTCGACGAATCTCTTCACATCCAGCGGCTGGAACAGCCGGACCTTGACCAGGCCGACCTTTTCGCCTTCCGCAGCCAGATGTTCTACCAGCTCATGCAGCGTGTCGCAGGCGGAGCCCATGCAAACCACCACCCGCTCGGCATCGGGTGCGCCGACATAACCGTACAGGCGGTACTGGCGGTTCGTAAGCTTGGCGAACTTGTCCATTTCCGCCTGGAGCAGATCGGGAAGTGCCTTGTAAAAGCGGTTGGCCGCCTCACGTCCCTGGAAGAAGACGTCCGGATTCTGCGCGGTGCCGCGGATGATGGGCCGATCCGGCGACAGGGCGCGCAAACGGTGTGCCGCCACCAGATCGTCGTCGATCATGGCGCGCATGTCGTCAAAGGTCAGCTCCTCGACTTTCTGGATCTCGTTGGAGGTGCGGAAACCGTCGAAAAAGTGCAGGAAGGGAACGCGCGCCCTCAGCGTGGTTGCTTGGGCGATCAGCGCCATGTCCATGCATTCCTGCGGGTTGTTGGACACCAGCATGGCCCAGCCTGTGCTCCGGCAGGCCATGACGTCGCTGTGATCGCCAAAGATCGACAGCGCGTGGGTGGCCACCGCCCGCGCGGCGACATGAAAGACGGTGCTGGTCAGCTCGCCGGCTATTTTGAACATGTTGGGGATCATGAGCAGCAAGCCCTGGGAAGCGGTGAAAGTGGTGGCAAGCGCACCCGCCTGCAAGGCGCCATGCACCGCGCCGGCCGCGCCTCCCTCCGCCTGCATTTCCACAACTTTTGGAACGGTTCCCCAGATATTCTTCTGGCCTGCCGCGCTTTTGCTGTCGGCGCCTTCCCCCATGGCGGATGATGGCGTAATGGGGTAAATGGCGATAACCTCGTTGGTGGCGTGAGCGACATGGGCGACGGCGGCATTGCCATCCATACAGACCATCTTTCTTGACACAGTTACCTCCTGGATCTCATTTTTGTAATTTTGAATTTTTGGGGAAGCGCACGAATGCCCCATGAAAAAAACAGGTTCCCTTTTCTCTTTTTAACCCGATTGGCGCGGATTGTATACATCTTCTATACGATATTTCAGATCTGAGATAAAAACTTTTGATGCACGGGCCGTTTCTCTTTGCCTAGAAACTTTGCCGCGCCGCAACCGCCTGGCCAACAGTGTTTTCGTCCACGTATTCCAGATTGCCGCCCAGCGGGATGCCGTGCGCCGGCCGGGTGACCCGGATGTTTTTGGCGTGCAGCAGCCGCGCCAGGTAGAGCGCGGTAGTTTCTCCCTTGGTGGTGAAATTGGTGGCGATCACAACTTCCTGCACTGTGCCGTCTTCCAGGCGTTTCATGAGCGATTCGATCCGCAGCTGCTCCGGGCCGATGCCGTCCAACGGGGAGATGGCGCCATGCAGCACATGGTAACGGCCGTGATAGGCATGCGTGCGTTCAATCGTTATGACATCCTGCGGTTCTTCCACCACGCAGATCACGCGGCTATCCCGCCGGGGATCGGCACAGATGGCACAGGGATCTTCTTCGGTGGTCTGGCCGCAGATGGAGCAGAAGCGGATCTTGCGTTTGACATCGAGGAGTGTTTTGGCCAGTGTTTCCACCCAGGCTTCAGGCTGTTTGACGATGAAAAACGCCAGCCGTGCCGCGGTCCTTGGCCCCACGCCCGGCAACCGCGACAGTTCATCCACCAGTTTGTCGAAAGTGGGCGCGGTCTTCATGGATATCAGAATAGGCCGGGGATGTTGATGCCGCCGGTAATCTTGGACATCTCCTCCTGGACCATTTCGGAGCTTTTGCGCAGGGCCTCGTTCACCGCGGCGGTTACCAGATCCTCCAGCATTTCCACATCCTGCGGATCAACCGCTGCCGGATCTATTTTGATGGAGAGCAGTTGCTGTTTGCCGTTGACTTTGGCCAAGACCATTCCACCGCCGGCGGAAGCTTCGACCTCACGCTCCCCCAGCTCTTCCTGGAGCCGTTCGATCTTCTGCTGCATCATTTGCGCCTGTTTGACAATGTTGCCTCCGGGAAATCCCCCAAAACCTCTCGACATAAAATTTTTCTTCCTTTCTTTAGCCTTTTTCTTTTGAAGGAAGCGGTTCCACCCGCTCCAGAGTACCGTTGAAAAAATTTAAAACCGATGTAACCGCCGGATGTTGTGCAATGCTTTCCCTTGCTTCCTGAGCGGATCCTGTTGCCGGAGATGCTTCGGAGACCGTTTCCGGAGACGGTGCGTCTTCCTCAAGAATGACCGGCACGACCGTGATGGAGCGCTGGAAGTAACGTTCCAGCAGCTCTTCCAGCCTGGCACGTGAGGCCTTGTCGCGCAGGCCGTAAATTCCTTTCGGAAAACCAATCTCTAATCGTGCCGAGCTTATTTCGTTCAAAAGCCGCGCCTCCCCGAGCTGGGCGGCCAACAGGGGCTGTTCGTTACGCAACTGCGCCAGAAAATCTTTCCAGCTTGCCGGGCCTGTTGGCTCGTTATGGAGGTTTTCTCCCACGTCCTCTGCCGGTGGAGCAGCTGGAGACGGCGCTGGCGGTTTGTCCTCTTCCCGTTTTGCCGGAGGTATGGACGCCAGCCGGTCCAGGGCATGCTTTTCTTCCGATGGATGGATTTCGGCGGCTGGAGCTGTTTTCACTGCGGGTTTGGGAATGGGCACATAAGGCGTGCGGACCGGTGTGCCGCCCCGGTCCGCGCCGGAAGCCGATGCGGCATTCAGGCGTTCTTCCAGCGCCGTCAGGCGCGCCAGCAGTTCCGCCAGCGGGAGCGCCTGGGGAAAATGACAGATGCGCAGCAAACCGGCTTCCAGAGCCAGTGCCGGAAA
>JAFZPK010000200.1 GCA_017552515.1 Deltaproteobacteria bacterium
GAGATTCATGCCGAAAATGAAGCCCCAAAATTGGCATCTGGTTCCGGAAAATGACGAGAACGGATTGCGCCTGGACTGCTTTGTGGCGGCCCATACCGGCATGTCGCGGGGAATGGCCCGCCGAATCCTTGATCTGGGCGGCGTGCATGTGGGCGGGCAGCGGGTGCGGCGATGTTCGCGTCCGGTCGTCGGAGGCGAAACCGTGGATGTGTATCTGGATGGCCGTCCTTTGGACATCTTTTCGCTCAAACCGGAGCAGATCCTGTTTCGGGATATATGGCTGCTGGCGGTGAACAAGCCTTCCGGTGTCGAGGTCAATCCCACGCCGGCCCGTTATCAGGGAACGCTGTATGAAGCGCTGCTGCGTTTTTTGCGTGAATCGGCATCGCGGCATCCGGAACTGGGGATGGTGCAGCGCCTGGATCGGGATACCTCGGGTGTCCTGATCTTTTCCATTCATCGCCGGGCGCATAAAAACCTGACGCTTTGCTTTCAGGAACACCACGTCACCAAGGTATACCGTCTGCTGGCGTCTGGCGTTTTTGAAACGCAGGAGGGTGAATTCCGCTCGCAGCTGGCGCGGAGGGGTTCTTCCAACCGCATGGGAACGGTTGCGTCCGGCGGGCGTGAGGCGATTACCCGTTTTCGGGTTTTACGACAGTACGAGAAGGCCGCCTATGTCGAGGCTCATATCCCGACCGGACGATCGCACCAGATCCGGGTGCATTTCGCGGAAAACGGCCATCCCGTGCTGGGGGACGCCAAATATGGCAACGCCGCTTCGGCATCCCGTCTGATGCTGCATGCCCTGCGTCTGGAGCTGCCGCATCCGGTAACCGGGCGGCCGCTGGTTGTGGAGGCGCCGCTGCCGGATGACATGGTCTCCTGGCTGCGCGCGCATGATGTTTCCTGAAGTTTCCGGAACGAAGACGGCGGGAACGTTTTTTTTCGTGAACAACATTTTTTGAAGAACGGCTGTATTGAAAATGATAGATCCGGTTGCTTTTCAGATAGGTCCACTGGCGGTTCGCTGGTATGGCCTCATGTATCTGCTGGCTTTTGCGATTGGTTATTTCATCATTTGCCGGCTTTCCGCGGCACGGGGGCTGAATCTTTCCGGAGAGACGCGCTCCGATCTGCTCTTCTACTGCATTATTGGCGTGATCGTCGGGGGGCGGCTGGGCTATGTGCTCTTTTACAACCCCGGTTACTATATGCGGCATCCGCTGGACATCTTCGCGCTGTGGCAGGGCGGGATGAGTTTCCACGGCGGTTTGCTGGGCGTCATCATCGCAGCCTGCCTGTTTTGCCACTGGCGGAAGCTGTCGGTGCTGATGGTTGGCGATATTCTGGTCACCGCAGCTCCTCCCGGTTTGATGCTGGGACGCATCGGCAATTTCATTAACGGCGAATTGTGGGGGCGGGTGACCGATTTGCCCTGGGGCATGGTTTTCCCCGGAGCCGGCAGCGCTCCCCGGCATCCCAGCCAGCTGTACGAGGCTTTTCTGGAGGGCGTGGTGCTTCTGGCGGTTCTTCTGGTCATGCACCGGAGAAAGGCGCGCTGCGGCGTTCCTTTTTTCAGCTTTTTTCTGCTCTATGGCCTGTTCCGTTTTCTGGTGGAATTTGTGCGTCAGCCGGATGCCCATTTGGGTTTTCTGTGGGGCGGCGCCACGATGGGGCAACTGCTGTGCCTGCCCATGATCGCCTTTGGCGCGGCGGGCCTTGCCTGGCTTAAATGGAAGAACCGCGGCGCCTGAGATGGCATTAGCGGGACAGCGCATATTTTTTGAGGAAGAAGGGGGGATATGGATACATCCGTTCAGGGGAAGGCCATAAGAGGCGTGGTCTTTGATTTTGATGGCGTGCTGTTCGACAGCCTGACTTCCAATCTGGCCTATTACAACCGGGTGTTCCGGGCGATGGGAGCGCCGGAAGTCACGCTTGCGGACAAGGAAAAGGTACGCATCTGTCATACCTCCAGCAGCCCGGGCGTGTTTGACGCCCTGTTGGGAGAGGATCGGCGCGATGCGGCGCTCGCCTATGCCCGGCAGCTCGATTATCACGATTTTATTCCCCTGATGCGGCTGATGCCGGATGTCATTCCGGCCTTACGGCGGCTGCGGGAACGCGTGAAACTGGCGGTTGCCACCAACCGTGACAGAAGCACGCAGGGGATTCTGCAGTATTTTGCAATGGAGGAATATTTTCAGGCGATTGTCACGCTGCGGGATGTGCACCGGCCGAAACCGGATCCCGAAATGCTTTTTGTAGCGGCACAGCGGCTTGAACTGGATGTTTCGGAGATGATCTACGTGGGAGATGCCCTCAGTGACCGCCAGGCGGCGGAAGCGGCGGGGATGCGCTTTGTTGACTATCGCGGTACGGCTGGCGGCGGGATCCGGATCATGAGTCATCTGGCTCTGCCGCTGCTGGTGGAGGGAAAAATTTGATCATTTCCAGCGTGTTGCCCGCAGGGGTCGGCCCGTAGGAAAGGCTGTCCACGAGAGCGCGGATAATTTGAAGGCCCCGGCCGTGGTCACTGAGTTCATCCTCGTCGGGTACCTCGACGCTTTCCAGGTCAAATCCCGGCCCATGATCGTGGACACGCATCCGGACGGCCTGGGCGTCAAGAAACAGATCAATGCCTACGTCGTCTGTGGCCGGGCTGCGGGTACCATGTTTTATCGCATTGGCGACCGCTTCGGTCAGAGCCAGCTGGAGCGAAAAGCCCAAAGACGGTTCGCGAATTCCCACCAGAGCTTCCACCAGACTGCCGATCGCTGCCAGGTATTTGGTATCACTTGGAATTTGCATATGCATGATCACCGGCGTCTGCTCGGACATGGTGGCTTCTCTTTTTCTAAAAGGAAAATAGTGCCCGCCGCTGTCGGGAGTGGCGGGCGCGACAGGTTCAGGAATCCCGGAAAATGCCTATCCCAGCTTTTGCAGGGCTGATTCCCGGTCGGCAAAGATATCGAAAACCCGGTTCAGACGGGTCAGTTCGAAGATGGACTGCACCTGCTGCTGCAGGTTGCACAAAAACAGCTTGCCGCCCCCGGCGGTTGCGTTTTTGAAGCCGGATACGAGCGCTCCTATGCCTGAAGAATCAATGAAGGTGACGTGCTCCAGATCAATGAGCAGATTGCGTTGACCACTTTGCAGCAGATCGATCATCTGCGATTTCAACTCTCCACTGTTGTTGGCATCCAGCCGTTTTTCGTCGATGGCCACGATCGTCACCTTGTCCTGTTGGGTTACCGTGATGTTCATAGCGTCTCTCTCCTCTTGAAGATAATGTTCGGACTTCGGTGCATCATACGCATTGAGGGGACGGATAATCCACCTGTTTTTATACCTTTTGAAAAAAGAGTTCCGTTAAGGAGTTTTTCCTCTGCCCCATGTTTTGGAGATGAAAGAGGGGACGAAACGGATTCTTATGGGAAAAGAAAACGGCGGCCGGATTTTTCTTCCGGGCCGCCGTTTTTTAGCGGAAAACAACCTGCTGTTGATTACCCGAACAGCTTAATTTTGAAGATCTTGTCACAGATCATCAGAGCCGTCATGCCGGTAAAGATGATCAAACTGATCCAGGAGAACCACTTGGCAAAGGGGCTCGGATAGAAGGTCTGGTCATTTTCCGGAATAACCGTGAAGCAGTAGTACAGGTTGAGGAAGTAGATCACCGGCGCGATGAAGAAGGCCAGTGCAGAGGCAACCAGTACCAGGAAGACCGGTTTCGGCATACCGATGATGATGGCGCAGGTGGAAACCAGGGACCACATCATGGTCAGGCGGTAAATGTTGTACTCGGAATACCATTTGCTCTTCTTTTCCGGGGTCAGGTCCGCGCGGTCCACACCGGAGAGTGCCTGGGTCGCGGGGAAGATGTTACGGGCGCAGGCGCCGATCACGCGGGGCCAACCATCAAAGTAGTTGAACGCCGTGGAGAAGCAGGCGGCAAAGGCGCCGATAATGAAGACCACCATCATCCAGGGGCCAACGCTTTCGGTAAAGATCTTGGCGATTTCGCCCATGACTGCGTTGCCCTTTACTTCGCTCGGGTAGATCCAGACGGCGGCCAGAATCATGTAGATGGCGGCGATGATCATGGAGATCCAGTGACCGAATGCGAAGTCCCAGGTACCGATATGGAACCAGCGGCGGCAGTACTCGGCGGTCTGCTCGGGCAGGATGCTCATATCAAAAGCCAGGTCTTTCTTGGTGGATTTGAAGGGGTCAAATTTGGGAATGACGCCGTTATCTTCAAGGATGTTACGGACATAACCCAAACCTTTTTTCTTGGCCTTGCCCCACTCGGAAGCCTGCAGCGAAACATCGATACCGGTCGGCAGCAGTCCGAAGAAGGCGGTCAGCACCAGCCAGGAACCTTTCGGAACGTCAAAAGTGAAGAAATACTTGAATACGGACGCGGGCGGCGGATTCCAGAAGAAGGCGAAGAAGGCGGAAAGCACCAGCAGTCCGGCGCAGATCTTGGTGATCTTTTCAACAGCGCCGTAGTTGCCATACAGAATCATGTAGCAGGACAGCAGTGCAATGATGACGCCATACACGGAAAGCGGAATACCTGCCAGAAAATTCGCATCCGGTTGACCAATATGACCGAGCTGTACGGTGAAGAGATAGTAGGCAACGGCCGCTGCCGCGATGGTACGGCCGGCGGAACCGACGGCGCACTGAATCAGCGTAACGATCATGACGTACCAAAGGGGCCATTTGCCCGGAGCGGTTCCGTAGGCGTCCATAATGGAACGTCCGGTCGCGTTGGTGAAACGGAACGCCATTTCAAATCCATAGTACTTGAAGATGTAGCAGACCGGAATGGTCCACAGCAGGGCATACTGGAAACGTCCGCCACCGACAGGAGCGGTAACCAGATGGCTGGTACCGATACCGGTCATCATCAGAATCAGGCCGGGGCCGAAATGCTGGAACAGATCCTTCGGCGCCATACTGGGGGGAACCAGCTTTTCCAGTTCCTTGATGTTCGCGAGTTTTTCGTCCATACGACAAATCCTTTCTCCAGTTAAAATCTCATAACCGCATAACTACCTGAAAATAAAAGAATATACCAACCGTCCCGCCGCTTTCGCTTCACCTCCTTTCCTCTGTTTATCAAGCATTTGTTTGAATTTTCGAGGAATCGCGGAGGAAATAGAAAACAGAAAAAAAGGCGCAAAGCATCTGACATCTGGCCGAATGCCACTAGATGTAGAAATCAGGTACGATATTTTCAGGCAGTTAAGCTTTGGGGAAAAGGGACGCTACACGGGAAGTGTCTACCAAGGTCTGGAAAAGGGGAAAAGCAGCATTTAGCTCCCCTTAAGAGCGGGAAGCTGGAGAAAAAAGGCGGCCTGGCAAAAGCCAGGCCGCCCAAGTCATCAATATTGTTCGGCTAATATTACCCGAACAGCTGAATCTTGAAGATCTTTGCACAGATCATCAGACCGGTCATGACGGTAAATACGATGAAACTGATCCATGCGAAGATGGTTGCAAAACCGCCCGGATAGAAGGTCTTGTCTTCTTTCGGAATAACCGTGAAGCAGTACCACAGGTTGAGGAAGTAGATCACCGGCGCGATGAAGAAGGCCAGCGAAGAGGCAACCAGTACCAGGAAGACCGGTTTCGGCAGACCGATGATGATGGCGCAGGTGGAAACCAGGGACCACATCATGGTCAGGCGGTAAATGTTGTACTCGGAGCAGAGTTTGCTTCTCTTTTCCGGAGTCAGGTCGTCACGATCCACGCCGCAGAGTGCCTGGGTGGAGGGGAAGATGTTACGGGCGCAGGCGCCGACTACACGGGGCCAACCATCAAAGTAGTTGAACGCCGTGGAGAAGCAGGCGGCGAAAGCACCGATGATGAAGACCACCATCATCCAAGGGCCAACGCTTTCGGTGAAGATCTTGGCGATTTCGCCCATAACCGCGTTGCCTTTTACAGGGCTCGGATACATCCAGACAGCAGCCAGGATCATGTAGATGGCGGCGATGATCATGGAGATCCAGTGACCGAATGCGAAGTCCCAGGTACCGATATGGAACCAGCGGCGGCAGTACTCGGCGGTCTGCTCGGGCAGGATGCTC
>JAFZPK010000201.1 GCA_017552515.1 Deltaproteobacteria bacterium
GTCGGCGGCTTCAAATTCTTCCTGTTCTGCCAGAGATTTGGCGCCGTCCGTATAGCCACGCGGATGGCGGGGGCATTTTTCGCGCATGAGCGCCCAGCGTCTGGATGCTTCCGGCCAGTTTTTCCGGCGCATCGCGATATCGCCGTACTGTATGTACAGGCCCGGCTCTTTGGGAAACTTCTTTAGCCCTGCAAGTACAAGGTCTTCGGCCGCTTTGAACTCGCCTTGTATTTTTAATACCGCGACACCGGAAGTATAGCCACGCGGATGGCGGGGGCATTTTTCGCGCATAAGCGCCCAGCGCCTGGATGCTTCGGGGAAGTCTTTCTTGCGCGCCGCCATGTCGCCATACTGTATGTATAATTCCGGTTCCTGCGGAAATTTTTCCAGCCCCTCAAGAGCCAGGGCATCGGCGGACTCAAAATTTCTGCTCTCTTTCAACGCTTCCACGCCGGAAACATACCCCCGCGGATTTTCGGGGCACTTTTCGCGCATGAGTGCCCAGCGCCTGGCGGCTTCCGCCCATTTTTTCTGACGCGTCGCGACCTCTCCGTATTCAATGTGCAGGCAGGGCTCCGCCGGGAATTTTTCCAGCCCTTCAAGAACAAGGGCGTCGGCGGCGTCAAAATTCCCCTGTTCTTTCAACGCTGCAGCGCCCTTGAAATACCCATGCGGTTTTCGTGGACATTTTTTTCGCATGAGCGCCCAACGCTTGGCAGCTTCCGGCCAGTCTTTCCGGCGCATTGCGCTGTCTCCGTACTTGACGTAGAGGGCTGCATCTTTTGGGAATTTTTTGAGTCCCTCAAGCATAAGGGCATCAACCGATTCAAAGTCTCCCAGCGCTCTCAACGCAGCCGCGCCGCCAACATATCCGTCCGGTTGTTCGGGAAATTTCTCGCGCAACAAGGCATAAAGTCTTACTGCTTCTTGCCAGTCCTTGCGGAGCATTGCCTTGTTTCCCTGCGTGATAAGGTCTTCGGCGGTTAAAAGGGGAGATTCCATGATCCCATCCTTTCCTGGTTTTCATTATGTTGGCACTCGATTTGGCTGCGGCCTTGTTGCCATTCAGCACTGCCATGGGAGCCTTGGCCCTAAAATCCGGTGCATGATTCTCCCCCCGGTGCCTAAACAAGCTATCATACCCCTCCATTTTTAGGGGAGCACCTCATGCCTCAATTTTTCCTGGTATTCACTTTGTACTGTCCTGCAGTTTTGCCTGTTCCAGCATCTCCATGAACTGCGCCTCATCCAAGATTGGAAGGTTCAGGGCGCGCGCCTTGTCCAGCTTGCTGCCCGCCTCGCTGCCCGCCACCACGTAGCTGGTCTTCTTGCTGACCGTGCCGGCGGCGCGGCCGCCGTGGAGGCGCACCAGGTTCTCCGCCTCCGGACGGGTCATCAGGGTGAGCGTTCCGGTGAAGACGAAGGTCTTTCCGGAAAACGCGCTTCCCGTCTCGTTACTTTCCGGTTCGGGCAGGACGTTCAGCTGTTTCAGCCGCTCCATCAGTTCACGGTTGTGCGGCGCCTGGAAGAAGGCGGTCACACTCTCCGCCACCTCCGGCCCCACCTCATGGATCGCCTGCAGTTCGTCGCTGCTGGCCTGGGCAAGCGCTTCGAGCGAGCGGTAGCGCTCCGCCAGCACCCGCGCCAGGTGCGCCCCCACATGGCGAATGCCCAGGGCGTTGAGCACCTTGGACAGCGGGCGCTTTTTGCTGGCCTCGATGGCGTTCAGCAGCTTGTCCGCAAGCGTTTCGCCCATGCGTTCCAGTTGAAGCAGCGTATCGCGCTGCAGGGTGTAGAGATCGGCCACGCTGGTGACCAGTTTCTGGCCGAGCAGCTGATCGATGGTGCGCCCTCCCAGTCCCTCAATATCCATGGCGTCGCGCGCGACGAAGTGCCGCAGGGCCTCCCGCAGACGCGCCGGGCAGTCCATTCCCTGGCAGCGCGGCACCACCTCGTCCTTCAGGCGGACAGCCGGGCTGCCGCAGACCGGGCAGGTTTCGGGAAGTGGTATGGGCGCCTCGGAACCGTTGCGCAGTTCGGGAAGGGCGGCGACCACGTAGGGAATGACGTCGCCCGCGCGTTCGACAATGACCTGATCGCCGGTGCGGATATCCTTGCGCGCGATCTCGTCCCAGTTGTGCAGGCTGGCGTTGGAGACCGTCACGCCGCTCAAACGTACCGGCTCCAGTTCCGCCACCGGCGTGATGGCGCCCGTGCGTCCCACCTGCAGGCGCACCGCCCTGATCCGGGTTTGCGCCCGGCGCGGCGGAAATTTCCAGGCGATGGCCCAGCGCGGCGCGTGGGTGGTGGCGCCCAGCGTTTCCTGCCAGTCGAGCCGGTCCACCTTGATCACCACGCCGTCAATTTCGAAGGGGAACTGATCGCGCTTTTCCTGGACTTCCCGGTAGAAGGCAACAACTTCTTCCACGCCGCAGGCCTTGCGGCAGTACTCCAGATTGACCTTGAAGCCCCAGGCGCGTAGCGTTTCCAGCATCTGCGAGTGGCGTTGGAAACGCCCCTGCGCCCCTGCGCCCATGCCATAGCAGGCCATGGTCAGCGGGCGGCGGGCCGTGATAGCGGAGTCCAGCTGGCGCAGGCTGCCGGCCGCGGCGTTGCGGGGGTTGGCGAAGACCGGTTCGCCGTCTTCCTCGCGTTGGGCGTTGAGAGCGCGAAACTCCTTGAGATTCATATAGACCTCTCCGCGCGCCTCCAGAAGATCCGGCGCATCGTCATGCAGGAGCAGCGGAATGGCGCGTACCGTGCGCAGGTTGTCGGTGATGGTTTCTCCGGTGCTGCCGTCGCCGCGGGTGGCACCCAGCGTCAGGCGCCGGTCTTCGTAGCGCAGCGAGACGGCCAGCCCGTCCAGCTTGAGTTCGCAGAAGTAGTCGATGGCCTCCGTCACTTTCAGGGCACGCCGCACGCGCGCGTCAAAGTCGCGCAGATCCCCTTCGGTAAAGGCATTGTCCAGGGACAGCATGGGGATGGCATGAGGCGCGGGCGCAAAACGGGCAAGCGGCGGGGCGCCCACGCGCCGGGTTGGAGAATCGGGCGTGGCCAGTTCCGGAAAACGCTTCTCCAAATCCTGCAATTCCCGAAACAGCCGGTCGTAGTCGGCATCGCCGATTTCCGGACAATCCAGCACGTGATAGAGATAGTTGTGATGATGAATGAGGCGGCACAGCTCCTGATAACGGGCCGCGGCGTTTTCCTGCGTGGACATGGGCAGCCTTCCTTCGCGAAATTTTGACAGAAAATGTAGCGGGGAAAGTGGGCGGAATGCAAAGGTTTTATTTTGCGGGTTTTGCGCTTTCATCCCTTGCGTTCTTTGAGTTATATAAACAAATACAGTTACCTCTTTATCTTACCGGATTTTTTGCTCATGACCTTTGATCAGACTCCCATGGAAATTGCCGGTTTGCTGCTGCTGCTGGCTGCCTCGGCCTTCTTTTCCAGTTCCGAAACCGCGTTGCTGGCCCTGAACCGTATTCGCCTGACCTATCTGGCCGGCAGGAACCGGCCTGGCGCAAAAGAGCTGGAAAAGCTGCTCAATCCGCCGGATGACCTGATTACCGCCATTCTGGTGGGCAACAATCTGGTCAATATTGCGGCCTCGGTGTTTGCCACTACCTTTTTCATGCGGATTTTTGGCCGCTATGGCAACTTGCTGACCATTGTCATCCTGACTCCGGCGCTGTTGATCTTTTCCGAAATAATCCCCAAGGTTTTTGCGGCCAGCCATCCGGAGGCCATTGCCTTCCGGGTGCTGCGCCCTTTACAGGGCGTCATGCTGGTCATGAAACCGGTTTTATGGGCCATCGGCGGGCTCAACCGGCTTTTGGCCCGGTTTCTCGGGAAATCCGGGGAGACAGCGGTGATTTCCGAGGAAGAGATTCGCACCATGATCGCGGTCGGAGAGAAGAGCGGCGTGGTGGCCAAGGAAAAACGGAAGATGCTGCACGGGATCTTCGAACTTTCCAAGACCTATGCCCGGGATGTCATGGTGCCCCGGATAGAGGTGATAGGTATCGAGGTCAACACGCCCTATGAGGAAGTGCTGCAAATTGTGCGCGAAGAGGAGCATTCCCGCTATCCAGTGTTCGAGGAGTCGCTGGACAACATCTGCGGCGTGGTCCACGCGATGGACATTTTCCAGTTCGTCGGCAACCCCGAGCAGTTCTCGCTGCGCAAGATTGTGCGGAAACCCTATTTTGTGCCGGAATCCAAGCCTATAGAGGCCATGCTGGAATCTTTCCGTGACCGGCGCCTGTTGATGGCGGTGGTGATCGACGAGTACGGTGGCATGGAGGGAATCGTCACACTGGAGGACATTTTTGAGGAGATTGTCGGCGAGATTCACGACGAGCACGATCTGGTGGACGAGGAAGTGCCGGTGCGCGAACTGGAGCCGGGGCGTTTTCTGGTGGACGGCGCCACTCCCATCCATGCGATCAACCGCAAATTTGGCCTGAATCTGTCGGAGCGTCACGCCAACACCATGGCCGGTTTCATTATGGAGCTGATTGGCTCCATTCCTCATGAGGGCGATCAGTGCCAGTTTGAAAACATTGTGTTCCGGGTGGCCAAGCTTTCCGACCGGCGCATCGAAGAGATCGAGATGACGCTTCCGGTTTGCCCTTCCCATGAGGCGTTTTGCGCCCCTCTTGAAAAGGATTGAGCGTGCCCTCGGCTTCCCCACAGAGTGCAGGACAGGTGCAGCGAACCTTTACGCCGGACGTTGTCCATGAACTGCGCGCGGAAATTGCCGCGACAAACGGCAACGAGGTGTTTTTTGTCGGCACGCTGAACGA
>JAFZPK010000024.1 GCA_017552515.1 Deltaproteobacteria bacterium
CACATGTTCTTTAAAAGAGCGATCTTGACGGGGGAAGAAACGCTGCTGGGGAATGTGATAAAATCTTGTTGCATCTTGCCGTGCGGCTGTATCCAAGGTATCATTTCATCTTTTCGTTTGTTTGACAAAACGTTGTTTGAAGGAAGTCCATAGAAGTGCAACATATTGCCGGGAAGGAATGAAGCATGAAAAAAATATTCTGTACATTGTGCGCCGGGCTGCTTCTGTTCTCCGGTGCCGGCCAGGCGGTGGCCGAGGAAGTCAGCCGTATTGCCGCCGTCGTGATAGACGAGCCCATCACCACCTTTCAACTGGATCAGCGCTTTGCCGAGCTCCGCGCAGTGCAGAACGAGCGTATTACCCGGCGGGAAGCGCTGAACATGCTCATTGAAGACATTCTTGTCGAGAAAAAGGCGAAAGAGATGAAGATTGAAGTGAGCGATGACGATATCGCCGCCGCGCGACGGGATGTGGAGCAGTCCAACAATCTGAACACCGATCAGTTGTATGCGGCCTTGGCGAAAGAAGGCGTGTCGGCGGAGATGTTTCATGCCAATCTTCGCCGGCAGATCCTTCGTAACCGGCTCGTTCGTTACAGCGGCATGCGGAGCAATGTGCGCCCCACGGATCGGGAGGTAAACGAATATTTCCGCGAGCACAGGGAAGATTTCCGCCGTCCCTCATCTTTTCGCCTCAATACGGTAGGCGTCACCTTTCTGGGCGCTGGCGGCAAGGAAAAGGCGGTGAGCCAAATGGAAAAGATCCGTCAGCGTCTCCTGAAGGGTGAGGATTTCTCAGCTGTCATGGCCAGCCTGAAAAACACTCCCGGTGTTTCCAGCGAGCAGTTGGGCAAATTGGCCACCGAGGATCTTCATCCGATGTTTGTTGCCGCGATCGCCAATCTGAAAGAAGGGGAGCCGAGCCAGGTTCTTGTCTCGTCCACGGAAGCACGGATGTTTTACGTCGTGGAGCGGGGAGAGGACGAGTATCGCAAGATGGATGAGGTCCGTCCGGAAATCGAACGGATTTTGGCGGGACGCAAGTCGCAGAATGTGATGGGAGACATGTTCAAGGAATTGCGTGAGGGCGCGCGGATCGAGATTTTGTTGAAAGATGAGGGCTAGTGCTGCCGGCGCTTTGTTGAAGTGCCTGTCCCGGATGGCGGGAGTCCGTTTTTGGGGTGGATGACTGACAACGAGGCGCTTTTTGTGACCTGGCGATACGGGGTGATATGTTCAATCCCCTTTGCTGCTCCCGGGGTGGCGAAGGGGATTGTTTTTCGGCTTTTGTACCGGTGCTTTGGGGATGGGAAAGGTTGAAAACCATGAATTTGCGGCATTCACGGACATGGGGCTGTGGTTTCGTTGCGATGATTGCGGCCGGGTTTTTGACGATGGCTGCCGGCTGTGATCGGGGAGGTTTTTTCCGGTTGTGTGCGGAAGGGACGCCGGAGGCGATTCAGCAGGCCATCAAAAAGGGCGCGGATGTCAATGCCCGTGACCGGCACAATTTGACGCCGCTTGTTTGGGCGGCCTGGAGCAATCCGCATCCGCAGGTGTGCGACATGCTGATTGAAGCGGGAGCGGACGTGAACGCTCCAACGGAAAACGGTTTGACGGCCCTGATGTATGCGGCCTTGCTCAATCCGCATCCGGAAATAACAAGAACGCTTCTGAAGAATGGAGCAGATATCGGCCTGAAGGACAAACGTGGGTGGACCGCCCTGATGTATGCCGCGTGCGGCTCCCGTCCGGAGGTGCTCAAAGTGTTGCTGGAAAGCGGGGCGGATGTGAATGCTCAAAGTCTTGACGGCCAGACCGCCCTGATGCTTGCGGCGGATGGCACAACCAATCCGGAAGTGCTCAAAACGCTTTTGCTGGCCGGCGCAAAACGCGACATCCGTGACCGGGAGGGTCATGACGCGCTGTGGTATGCGCGGCATTCTGGCACGGCGCGCAAAAAGGCGGTTCCCGACGAGAAAGAACGCCGCCTGCTGGAAGAACGGATAGTGACAGTGCTCCAGAGCGCGCAGCCCTGAGTCTGGCGCATTTGCGGGCTTTTTTCAGAGGCAATATGCGGAATATCGTTGTGCGCGGCGCTCGCGTGCATAATTTGAAGAATATCAGTGTCGACATCCCCCGGGATCAGCTTACTGTCATTACCGGTGTATCCGGCTCCGGCAAAAGTACGCTGGCCTTTGACACGATCTACGCCGAAGGGCAGCGCCGCTATGTGGAAAGCCTTTCGGCCTATGCCCGCCAGTTTCTGCAACTCATGGAAAAGCCGGATGTGGATGCCATTGAAGGACTTTCCCCCGCCATTTCCATTGAACAAAAAACCATCTCGCACAACCCCCGTTCCACCGTGGGCACGGTGACCGAGATTTACGACTACCTGCGTCTGCTCTACGCCCGTGCCGGGCAGGCCTATTGCTCGAAATGCGGCCGCGAGATTGCCTCCCAGACGGTTCAGCAGATGACCGACCGGATCGTCGCCTTGCCGGAAGGGAGCCGGATTCTGTTGCTGGCGCCGGTGGTACGGGGACGCAAGGGGGAATATCAGCGTGAACTGCGCCAGTTCCAGGCCGATGGCTTCATACGGGTGCGGGTAGACGGCGAACTGCGTGAACTGGGGGAGACGATCACGCTGGATCGCAACAAAAAACATACCATCGAAGTCGTGGTCGATCGGCTGATCGTCAAGGCGGGAATGTCCACCAGCCGTCTGGCGGATTCGCTGGAAACGGCGCTGCGGCTGGCCGACGGTATCGTTGTGGTTGAGGTCTCCGGCGGCGAACCGATGATCTTTTCGGAAAAACATTCCTGTCCGGAATGCGGCGTTTCCTATCCGGAAGTGGCGCCGCGGCTCTTTTCCTTCAACAACCCTTTTGGCGCCTGTCCGGAGTGTACCGGTTTGGGCGTGAAACAGTTTTTCGATCCGGAGCGTGTCATTCCCGATCCGAAGAAGTCGCTGGCCGAAGGCGCCATCGCGCCGTGGCAGACACGGGCGGCGCCCTACTATCAACAGCTGCTGGCGGGGGTTGCCGCGCACTATCACTTTTCCCTGGAGACGCCTTTTGCGGAGCTGCCGGAGGCGGTTCAGCGGGTGATCCTCTACGGATCGGGCACGCAGAAGGTGCGTTTCATCTGTGATGGTCAGGAGCACGAACGTGCCTTCAGCGGCGTAATTCCCCAGCTGGAACGGCGGTATGCGGAGAGCGACTCCGAATGGGCGCGTGAAAATCTGGAAACCCTGATGAGCGTGGTGCCCTGTCCGGCCTGTCACGGCAACCGCCTGCGCCCCGAGGCCTTGCAGTTCCGGGTCGGCGGCAAAAATATCTGCGAAGTCACCGCCCTGAGCATTCTGGAAGCGCGGGAATTCTTTGCCCATCTCAAGCTTTCCACCCAGCAGGAACGCATCGTGCGGCGGGTACTGCGGGAAATTCAGGAACGGTTGGCCTTTCTGGTCCAGGTGGGGCTCGACTATCTGAGCCTGGATCGGACGGCGGCGACGCTTTCCGGTGGTGAGGGGCAGCGGATCCGGCTGGCCAGCCAGATAGGCTCGTCCCTGACCGGTGTGCTCTACGTGCTGGACGAGCCCTCCATCGGTTTACACCAGCGCGACAACCGCCGTCTGCTGGAAAGCCTGATGCGCCTGCGGGATCTCGGGAACACGGTGGTTGTGGTTGAACATGACGAGGAGACCATCCGGATGGCCGACCATGTCATCGACATGGGGCCGGGCGCGGGTGAGCTGGGCGGTACGGTTGTGGCGCAGGGCACGGCGGAGGAGATCTGCCAGGTGCCGGAATCGCTGACCGGCCAGTATCTGGCCGGGGTGCGCGCCATTCCGGTGCCGGAACAGCGTCGTAAGGCACAGAATTTCCTGACCATCCGCGGCGCTTCGGAAAACAATCTGCGATCCCTGGATGCCGCCATCCCCCTGGGCGTGATGACCTGCGTCACCGGCGTGTCCGGTTCCGGAAAATCCACCCTGATCATCGATACCTTAAACCGGGCGCTGGAACAGCACTTTGGCCTGGGACGGGAGAAACCGGGGCGCTATGCCGCCCTGGAAGGCGTGGAGCACCTCGACAAGGTCATCAATATCGATCAGTCGCCCATTGGGCGCACGCCGCGTTCCAATCCCGCCACCTATACGGGGGTCTTTACCGATATCCGCATGCTGTTCGCCCAGCTTGGCGAGGCGAAGATCCGTGCCTACACTCCGGGACGCTTCTCGTTCAACGTCAAGGGCGGACGCTGCGAGGCCTGCCAGGGCGACGGCATGATCCGGGTGGAGATGCATTTTCTGCCGGATGTCTATGTGCCCTGCGAGATGTGCAAGGGCCGGCGCTACAACCGGGAAACGCTGGAAGTGATGCACAAGGGGAAAAATATCGCGGAGGTGCTCGATATGACGGTCGCCCAGGCGCTGGATTTTCTGGGCGCCGTGCCCAAGATCCGCCACAAGCTGGAAACCCTGTGTGATGTCGGCCTGGACTACATCCGGCTGGGGCAGAGCGCCACCACGCTTTCCGGCGGGGAGGCGCAGCGGGTCAAGCTGGCCAAGGAACTGACGCGGCGCGCGACCGGCCGCACGCTCTACATTCTGGACGAGCCGACCACCGGCCTGCATTTCGCCGATATCCACCGCCTGCTGATCGTCCTGCAGAAGCTGGTCGATCAGGGAAACACGGTCGTGATCATCGAGCACAATCTGGATATCATCAAGAGCGCCGACTATATTCTGGATCTGGGCCCGGAAGGCGGCAGCCGCGGCGGTACGATCATCGCCCGCGGTACGCCGGAGGAGGTGGCCGCCACCCCCGGATCCTTTACCGGCGAATTCCTGCGCCCGTATCTGGCCAAAGCGCCGTGAGGGCTGCCTGACGCACTCCCCCCCCCAATGGAGGGAGGGGAGACTTGGTTTTGTCAATGCGAACAAAAAGACCGGAGGAGTGCCCGAAAGAGGGCGTTTCACGTTGCCCAAACACAAACAGGCGGCTCAAATCGCGGAGATTTGAACCGCCTGTTCTTTTTTCATCTGTTCCCCGGCCTTACGCTGGAACGCCTGTTCTCAGGAAAACGCAGCCGCCTTAGGCATAGCAATCCATGACGATGATTACCACGCCATCCTGGATACCGCTGTCCTCGTCGGCATGCGTGTACTGGACATAGCCTTCCCCGGCGAAGCCTTCGTCCTGCGTCCAGCCGGCGCCTTTCAGGTTGTCCGCGGTGATTTTGCCGGCATCGCCGGTGCGTCCGAGCAGTTCCGCCGCGAGCTGGATCATCCTGTCGGCGTCCAGCGCCGAACTCTCGATGGCCGCCTCCATGTTCCGGATGGAGGCCGTGCCGGAAAGGCCCTTCAGGAGCACGTCAAGAGCGCCTTCCCCGATCAGGAAGTCGATGCCCGCGCCGCCATCCGCCACAATGTCGTTTTCGTCAAGCACGATGATGTCGTTGCCGTCTCCGCCGGAAAGGGTGTC
>JAFZPK010000025.1 GCA_017552515.1 Deltaproteobacteria bacterium
CTGTTATCTGCTTGCGGCCATTCCCTTTGGTCTGCTTGTGACCCGTTTCGCGGGGAGGGGTGATATCCGTGAGGAGGGGAGCGGCAATATCGGTGCCACCAATGTCTATCGTGTAGCCGGGCGCAAATTGGGAGCGCTGACGCTGCTTCTGGACATGTTGAAAGGAGCGTTGCCCCTGTGGCTCTGCCAACAGAGCGGGGCTTTTTCCGACATGCAGCTGGCGGTTATCGCGGTAGTGCTTTTGGTGGGGCACTGTTTTCCGGTTTATCTGCGCTTTAAGGGCGGCAAGGGAGTGGCGACCGCGCTGGGGATATTTGCAGTGATTCATCCCCTGGCGGTTGTGGAGGCTCTGCTGCTCTTTCTCTTCATCGTTTGGAAATCCCGGTATGTTTCCATGGGATCGGTTTCCGCTGCCTGTATCATGCCGGTTCTGCTCTACCATCATGGTGCGCCGTGGCCGTTTTTTGCGGCCGCGCTGGTTATCGGCGGCATCGTTATTATTCGTCATCGTGCCAATATTGAGCGTGTTTTAAATGGAACCGAATCCAAACTCGAATGGCACTAAAGCTGCCGGATGGTTGGTCGCTCTGCTTTTGCTCTGCTGCGCGGTGACAATGCCGCTGCTGGCCTGCGCACATCGTTTTGTGACCACCCCGGTGGCGCCTGCCGAGCCGGTAGAGATCACCATTCCCGCCGGCGCTTCCTTCCGGTGGACGGCGAAGGAGCTTGCCCGGCGGCATGTGGTGGATGACGAGTTGTCTTTCAGAGTGCTGGCCTGGATTCGCGGCGCGGAAAAGCACATCAAGGCCGGTCGCTATCTGTTCGACAAGGCGGCCACTCCGGATGTGGTGCTGGCGCGTCTGACCAGTGGCGACGTTTTCATAGAGAAAATCACGATCCCGGAAGGTTATACCATACACGACGTTGCAAAGCGTCTTGCTGAGAAGGGACGGGGAACTCCGGATTCCATCCTGAAGATTATGGAAGATCCCGAATTCATTCGAACGGCTGGGCTCGCCGGGGAAACCTCGCTGGAAGGCTATCTGTTTCCGGCCACCTATGATCTGCCGGACGGACTCTCCACGGAGGATTTTCTGAAAACCATGGTGCGGGAATTCCTCGGCCGTCTGAATCCCGCTCTGAGGCAGGCGGCACAGGAGCGGGGCCTGACACTGCATCAATGGGTAACGTTGGCCTCGATTATCCAGAAAGAAAGCGGCAAAGAGGAAGAAATGCCGCTGATTTCGGCGGTTTTCCACAATCGTCTGAAACTGGGAATGCCTCTGCAGGCCGATCCCACAGTCATTTACGGCCTGAAGAAGTTTGAGGGCAAATTGACCAAACGGGATTTGGCGGCGGATTCACCGTACAATACCTACCAAATTGCCGGGCTTCCCCCCGGACCCATCGCCAATCCCGGTCTTGCGGCGCTCTCCGCCGCGGTCTGTCCGGCGCCGGTGGAATATCTTTACTTTGTCGCCCGCGGAGACGGGTACCACAGTTTTTCCGGTACACTTGACGAACATAACGAGGCGGTGCGGCGCTATCGCAAACTTCAGGCGGAACGCCGGGCGGTTCTCCCGGATAACGAGGCGGCGCGAAAATGAAAGGTTTCCCGCTGTGTAAAATCCTATGAGATACTCGTTGACCAGCGTCGTATAAATCTGTATAGTATTTCCCGTTTTGTGCCGAAGTGATGGAATAGGTAGACATGTCGGTCTCAAAAACCGATGCCTTTCCGGGCGTACCGGTTCGACTCCGGTCTTCGGCACCAAAGTGGTTTTCAAATGGCCCCGCAAGGTTTAAAGACGCTTGCGGGGCCATTGCTTTTTACGGGATTGAAAGTGGAATACGAGCTAGTCTAGCGTATTACTCTTTCTTTCAAGTTTTTTGTTCATCTTTGTCTTCTTGTTACCAATCCGTCAGTTTGCCCATGCTGTTTCGGGGAAGCTTGCTGCCAAGGGTAAAAGTGGCAGGGCATTCTTCTTCTGCAAGATGCTCTCTGGCAAAGACGTGCAACTGCTTTCTGATCTCCTGGGGTGAGTACCCGTCGACAGGCACGACGAAAGCTTTGAGCCGTTGCCCTTCGTCGGGGCGCATCAGGCGTACTGTACAGGCTTGTACGCAGGGGTGAGCCGCCAGCACTTTTTCCACATGGGCGGGATAGACATTGACTCCTCCGACCTGGACGGCATGATCTTTGCGCCCCTGGGGGGTGAAATGCCTGTCATCATGCCAGATATGTTCGTCCTGAAAAGACATACTGTACAACATACCGCCGGGGAGTTTGCATTGCATGAGGCGTGTGCCCATATTCATGATGGTTGTGAAGCGTGGAAAGAGGGAAAAGGGCGTGTGCCCCTGGCGGCGAAATCCCATTGCGCCTGTTTCTGACGAGCCAAAAATTTCCAGGCACTGAAAACCTGAGCCGTATAGTTTGTCAAAGATGGCGTCGGGCAGGGGGGCTGTGGAGGAAAGGAGCAAACAGTCCGTGCAGGGCAAATGACGCAGTTCTACCAGTTTTGTCCAGAGCATGGGTATGCCGACGACGAGATCGTGCGGACGCATTTGATGGGCAATGGCTGTGGGAAGAGGCGCCTCTACACAAAAGGGGAGCCCCAGCGTTTTGGGAAGCAGAAGCCCAAAGGAAAAACCGAACAGATGGTGCAGGGGAACGGTTATCAATGCTCTTTTGCGTGGAGTCAGCCGGGTGAGCAGGGGCAAAAAATCTGCCATCTCCTGCCGCAGGAAGTCTTCGTTGTGGGTACAGGCTTTTGGTATGCCGGTCGATCCCGATGTGTGAAAGGTGATGTTTCGTCCCTGCAGTTTCCAGAGTTCGTATGCTTCTGCGACAATTTCTTCGAAGGGAGCGTGAAACTCATGAGGGGGCAATTGCACGCCGAACATGGCGCAGAAGGCCGAGTATGCGGCGGCGCTTTCCTCTGGTGAGCAACCGTATTGCTGCCAGGAGAGGCGGGCAAACTCTCCGTTTGACAGCCAGGGCCGGTGCTGTGCGTGGTACTTGCCTTTTTGGTGATGCAGAAAGGACTGCAGGACCAGAAGCAGATCCCTTTCTTCCAGCTGGGGAATGGCAGATAAGGAATTCGGAGAAAGCGGATCATCTGTGTACATGGATGACAGCCTGCTGATGCGTTGCCGTGCTGGTACAGGAAATGCTTTGAAGCGGTGTGAAAGGAGCGTGGAGAGCCAGAAGCGTATCCAGCGCGGCGGAAATGGGCGTTATGCCGTATGCCTCGGGCTGTGAGGGCGATGGCTTTGCCGTGGAAACGTGTGCGTTCCACGTGACAGACAGTTCGGGCGGGATGCCATCGCTTTTGCCCAGAAGAAAGAAAGCGGCTCCTTCGCTTCGCGCTTGGGACTCGGCTCCCAAATAAGTGGCGCAGAGCTTGGTGAAACGGGTGTCCAGCTCATCCATGCAGCCCAGAAGAACCAGAGGAGCCTGATTGCCATAGAGCAAAGTACCCGCCACTTGGAGTGCTCCGGCAAAGGACAGTTCAAACTGGGTGACGGTGCAGCACGGGCCCTGCAGGTTCAGATACAGGCTGAGCAGTCCTGCGCCCATGTTGTTGACGGCATGGGAAAAGGCTGTGGGCGAGGAGAGACGTGGCCCGTCGTCGAGGATGGAGTCCATGAAATCCAGCCCGTTTTTTTGTCCAGCATGGGCTGTTGCGATGACCAGTCCTACGTCCTTTTGCGCGACATGAGGTGGCAGTACTTTGAGCGCGTCCAGTGCCGCCGCCAGACCCATGCGGGCATAGTGGGGAATGCGCCGCAGCGTGTTGGTTGTAAAGGAAGCCCGGAGGCAGGATGTATCCGCCGGAGGGAAATCCTGTGTGGCAGTGCCGGGTTGGAAGTGGTCAACCACCTGACAAAATTGCTCCAAATTGCCCAGTGAATGGGCAAGGCCCGTTCCGTATACCCTCATACGAGGGGAAGAACAGCTGCTTACGTTGGTGTTCATGGCTTTCCTTTTGCCAGTATCAGCGCGGCGTTTCCTCCACCAAAGGCGAGCGAGGTGGAAAGGGCATAGTTGCCGCTTACAGACGTCAATTTCTGCATGGGAGTAAGACCGATGTCCGTGTCCACGTCGGCAAAGCCCCAGGTGGGCGGTACCTCTCTCCGGGATAGTGCCATAAGGCAGAAAATGGCTTCCAGCGCTCCGGCTGCTCCAAGCGTGTGCCCGGTGATGCTTTTGCTGCCCCAGACCGGTATGTGCGGCAGGTGCCTGACAAAGAATTGCCCCTCGACGCGGTCGTTTTCCTGAGTCGCAGTTCCGTGGGCATTGATGAAGGCAATATCCCGAAATTCGATATGGGCCATGCGCAGTGCCTGATGCACAGCGTGTTCAAGACCACGCGCTTCCGGGTGGGGAGCAGTAAAATGATGGGCATCAGCGGCGGAACCATAGCCGGCAATAAAGCCCAGTGGTTTTGCACCGCGTTTGGCGGCATGGGCGGCATTTTCCAGAACCAGCATGCCCGCGCCTTCGCCAAGGTTCAGGCCCTGGCGTTTCGCGTCGAAGGGACGGCAGGCTTGCGGACTGGATATCATCAGGCGGGCAAAACCGGTGTGCGGCACGAGGTTGAGGGCATCGGCTCCGCCGCACATGGCCACATGGCACTGGCCCCGGGCAATGAGGCTTGCGGCAAGGCCTATGGC